>NCBD01000029.1 GCA_002255315.1 Actinobacteria bacterium 21-64-8
CTGGCGTCGGTAATCGTGCCAGATATTGAACCCCCCGAGGCCATCTTCGCGTCGATCCCGCTCGCGGTCGCGTTGGTCACCTGGACGAGCGAGGCGTTCGCGAAGTTCGTCGTACCCGTGAGAGCGGACGAGTCGTAGTACAACGTCGTGTAGTCCGTGGCGCTCGAGCAGTTGGTGAACTGCACCACGTAGCTGCCCGCGGGGAGGTCTGCGATGGTGTACGTACCGTTCGCGCCACTCGGGGGCGCTCCGCTTGAACCACCGCCGCTTGACGACGCTGACGCGCAGACGCCCGCCAACGGGTTACCCGACGAGTCGTAAATGGTTCCCGAAATGGAGCCTCCCAGCGACATCTGGGCGTCGATACCTGAGGTGGCCCCGCTCGTGACGTTGACCGTCGTCGCGGCGTTGTACGAACTCGTTCCACCGGTGGCGCCGTCGTAGTACTGCGAGGTATAGCCCCCAACGTTGTTACAGTCGCTGAACCACACCGTGTAGCCACCCGCCGCCAAACCGGTGACGCTGTACGAACCGTTGGACGTGCTCGTGCCAATGCCGCCAAAGACGCCGCCCGTCGTCTGCACGGTCACGCAGATGTTGGCCAGATCAGAGATCGTACCTGCGACGTCTTGGGTCACGGTCCCCGAGATGGAACCCGCGCCGGTGCGTGGACGCAACCTCGTGGCCGCGGGCGCGGGCGTGCGCGTCACGCTCGCGTACGAGCTCATCGGAAGCGCGACGAGAAACGTCGCACCCAACGATAAGGACGCGACCGTGCGCCAGACACGGATTCGCGCTAAACGGCTTGGCTGTCCCATCAGACCACCCCCCACCCAGGTGCCTCGCGTGACGTGTTGGCGCCAGGTAAGGCGAAGTATGGCCGAAACTTAACAGCGTGTCGTTCGGTGCACAAGTCAAAATCTCGTCTGCCCGCGTGGTGGGGGACGCCTCACCACTTTCTTAGCAATGACGAGGGAATTTCGTTCCTCGCAGCAGCGAAGGGGGATGCGAGGTTCCTACCCCGTGCCGAATAACGCACCGTGAATTTCTCGCGTCGCGGTCGATCGATTCAACGTATAAAAATGAAGTCCTGGCACACCTCGACTCAGTAGCTCTTCGCAGAGTTGCGTCGCCGCGCGAATCCCCTCCGCGCGCACTTCGCCGAGTCCGCCGCGCTGGTGCGCGTTCTCGAGGCGCGTCGCCAGCTCACGGGGTACCGCGGCGCCCATGGTCGCCATGCGCGTGATGCCCGCGAGCGTCGTCACGGGCATCACGCCGGGGATGACGGGCTTCGTGACGCCGAGCTCACCGAGTTGAGCGACGAGGTCGAAGTAGTCGCTTGCTCGAAAGAAAAACTGCGTGACCGCAAAGTCGGCCAGGGCCAACTTGGCCGCGAGAAAACGTCGGTCGCTCACGAGGTCGCGCGAGCGTGGGTGGCCGAGCGGGTGCGCGCCCACCCCCACGGAAAACTCACCGACGTCGCGCGCCAGTTCCACGAGCTCACTGGCGTACTCAAACTCAGAGCGTGCCAGTGCGGGGTCCTCGGGCGCGTCGCCGCCGAGCGCCATGACGTTCTCCACGCCCGCCTGGGCGTAACGCGTCAAGAGCTCGCGCATCTCGGCGCGCGAGTGGCCCACGCAAATGAGGTGCGCCATCGCACTCGTGCGCGCTTCACGCTGAATCGTCGTGACTAGATCAAAGGTCCGCTGACGCGACGCCGTGCCGCCGCGGTAGGTCACCGAGACGAAGGAGGCCTTTAAGGGTTCGAGCTCGCGCAGGGTCTCGTCGAGGACCGCGCTCTCCTCGTCGGATTTGGGAGGAAAGAACTCAAAGGAGCGCGTCAAGCCCTCGGCTAGGAGTTGATCGACGCGCACGGGCCTACTTCACTCGGCCGTAGTCGTCTTCAAGTCGTTCGATGTCGTCTTCGCCAAAGTACGTACCGTGTTGGACTTCGATGAAGATCAAGGGATCGTGGCCGCGGTTCTCGACGCGGTGCGCTTGGCCGAGGGCGACGTCAATGCTCGAACCCGCGGGCACCTCGTGCTCGACGCCGTCCAAGGTCACGACCGCGACGCCGTTGACGACGAACCAGTGCTCGGAGCGCTTGGCGTGGCGCTGGTAACTGAGGCGCTGGCCGGGATTGACGACCAGTCGCTTGATCTTGTGGTCGAAGCGTTGGTCGTCGAGCACCGTGAAGTTGCCCCAGGGCCGTTCGTCGAACTCACGACCTAATTCGTCCTTAGTACTCATTTCACCTTCTCCGCCGCGGCGACCGCGTTGCGCAACAGCATGGCACGAGTCATCGGACCCACGCCACCGATGCGCGGCGTAATCCACCCCGCCACCTCGGCGACGCCCTCGCCGAGGTCGCTCAACAGCTTGCGCCCCACAAAACTCGTGCCCGCGCCCACGACCGCGGCGCCGGGCTTGACCATATCGGGCGTCACCAGGCCCGCCACGCCGGCCGCGGCGACGAGCACGTCGGCCGTTCGGGTCAGGGCCGCCACGTCCTCGACGCCGGTGTGCACGACGGTCACCGCGGCGTTGCAGTGCGGTCGGCGCAGCGCCAGCAAGAGCGCCAAGGGACGACCAATCGTGAGACCTCGTCCAATAATCACCACGTGCTGTCCCTCCACGGGCACGTCGTGGGCGGCCAAGAGTTCGACGATACCCGCCGGCGTACAGGGCAGCGGTCCGGGCACGCCCATCACCAGTCGCCCGAGGTTCGTCGGGTGCAGTCCGTCGACGTCCTTGTCGGGCTGTACGCGCAGCAGTACCTGTTCTTCGTTGATACCCGCGGGCAAGGGCAGCTGGACGAGTATCGAATGGACGTCGGGGTTCTGGTTGAACGAGTCGACGACGCCTTCGATCTCGACCTGCGAGGCGCTCGCGGGCAGGTGTACGTGAAAACTTTCGATACCGATCTCGGCGCACTCTTCGAGTTTCATCGCGACGTAGCGCGCGCTCGAGACGTCGTCGCCCACCAACAGCGTGCCCAGTCCCGCTCGACGTCCGAGCGCGCCCAGGCGCGCGACGCGGTCGGCGAGTTCCATTTTGATGCGCTGGGCGAGACGCTCGCCGTCGAGTAGTTCTGCCACCGTGCTCCTAGTGTCGAAAGTGTCGTTCGCCGGTCATCATCATCACGATGCCCGCCGCGTTCGCCGCGTCGATGACCTCGTGGTCGCGCACCGAGCCGCCGGGCTGGACGACGGCCGTTACGCCCGCCGAGGTCAAGGACTCGAGACCATCGGCGAAGGGGAAAAAGGCGTCGGACGCCGCGGCGGCGCCGCGGGCGAACTCGCCGGCTTTCGTGGTGGCGATGCCGGCCGCGACGACGCGACTCTGTTGACCCGCGCCAATACCCACCGCGACGCCGTCGCGCGCGATCACGATCGCGTTCGAGGTCGTGCGCGCACAGACTCGCCAGGCCACGACGAGGTCTTGGAGTTGTCGCGCACTCGGGGCCGCTTCGCTCACGAGGCGCCACTCGGCAACGGGCACCACCAACTCGTCGGCGTTTTGCACGAGCGCGGTGTTCCCCAAGGTGCGAATCGATCGCCCGAGGGCTTCGGGCGCGGGGGCGCTGAGGAGCCGCGTGGCCTTGCGGCGTTTGATTAGTGTCGCGAGCGCGCCCTCGCTGTAGGCGCTCGCGACAATGACGTCGGCCTGGGGACCGGCGGCGATGGCGCGGGCGAGTTCGTCGTCGAGTTCGCCCGCGACGGCGACAATTCCGCCAAAGGCGCTCTGAGGGTCGGCGGCGAGGGCCTTAGAAAAGGCGTCGAGCAGCGTGTCGCCCAGCGCGGCGCCCGACGCGTTGGCGTGTTTGATGATCGCCACGGCCGCTCGACCGGGCGCGTCGGCGACGAGTTCGTGCACGAGGCGCCACGCGGCGTCGGCGTCAAAGAGGTTGAGGTAGGACAGGGCACTGCCGGCGTGCTGGGTCACGTCGTCCCACCACGCTGTGGTGCCGGCCACTCGATAGCGCGCGCCCACCTGGTGCGGGTTCTCCCCGTAGCGCGTCACGTCGGCGCGTTCGAGCGTGAGGTGCAGCGTCGTGGGCAGTGTCGCCTCGGGTTCGTTCGGCGCGCTCGCGAAGACCCCGCCCGCGTCGAGCCACGCGACGATCTGCGCGTCGTAACTCGCGGTGTGAGCGAAGGCCGCGCGCGCGAGTTCGTGGCGCGTGGCGTCACTGATCTTCCCCGTCTCGCGCAGCTCGTCGAGCACCGCGTCGTACTGGGTGGGACTGGTCAGGACCGCCACGTGCGCGTGATTCTTGGCCGCGGCGCGCACCATGGCGGGGCCCCCGATGTCGATCAACTCAATCGAGGGCGCACTCGAAAAGGGGTAGAGATTGCTCACCACGAGGTCAATGGGGGAAATGTCGTGCTCGGCGAGGGTCGCGACGTGTTCAGTGTTGTCGCGGTCGGCGAGAATCGCCCCGTGAATGCGCGGGTGCAGCGTCTTCACGCGACCGTCGAGCATTTCGGGCGAACCCGTCACCTCGGCGACGTCGCGGTGCGCGATCCCCGCGTCGCGAAGTGCTTGGGCGGTGTTACCCGAAGCGACAAGCTCCACGCCCAGTTCGCAAAGTCCCTGCGCCAACGCGACCACGCCGGTCTTATCCCACACGCTCAAGAGTGCGCGCATCTAACTCTCCTCCAAGGTGCCCACCACGTCACGCGGCTCGAGACCGCGGCTCATGAACGCCATCACCCTATCGACCACCACCGGGTAGAGCTCGCGCTCGACGCTCTTAATGCGTTCGTGCAAGGACGCCTCGTCATCGTCGCTCAGAATCGCGACGCGACGTTGGGCGAGGATGGGGCCGTCGTCGAGCTCGAGGGTCGCCACGTGCACCGTGCAGCCGGTTTCCTTGACCCCCGACTCGAGGGCTTGGGTTACGGCGTGCCAACCCTTAAAGGCGGGCAAGAGACTCGGGTGCGTGTTCAACACGCGCCCCGGGTAGGCCTCGTGTAGTGCGCTGGTGAGAATCGTGCCAAAGCCGGCCATGGCGAGGAGTGTCACCCCGTGCGCGCGCAGTTCCTTCGTCAGCGCCTCGGTGTAAGCCACGCGGTCAAAGTCGGCGCGAAAGCCGCCAAAGTCGGCGCGGTTTACGAGCAGCGCGTCCACCTTGGCGCGCTCGGCGACCTCGAGGGCGCGACACGCTCGGTCCGCGACGACGAGCGTGACCTTCAGACCGTGGGCGAGCATCGCTTCTAAGATGGTGCCCGAACCCGAGACCAAGACGCCAAGACGGACTTCGCTCAAGTCCTTACAGCGCCCTGACGATTTCGACCATCTTGGCGCCCGCCTCGGTCGGGTTCGCACAGACGAAGACGCCCGCCTCGCGCAGGGCGTCCATCTTCGCCCCGGCCGTACCCTTGGAGCCCGAAATGATCGCGCCGGCGTGACCCATTTTTCGCCCCGGCGGGGCCGTAATGCCCGCGACGTAGGCGACGACGGGTTTGGTCATGTGGGCCCTGATCCACTCGGCGGCGCGTTCTTCCTCGCTGCCGCCGATTTCGCCGATCATCATGACGGCCTTGGTCTCGGGATCGTCTTCAAAGGCGGCGAGACAGTCAACGAAGTTGGTGCCCGGTACCGGGTCGCCCCCAATCCCCACGCAGGTCGTCTGTCCGATGCCCTGTTGGGAGAGTTCGTGCAGCGCCTGGTAGGTGAGCGTCCCCGAGCGAGAGACGATCCCGACCGGTCCCCCCGCGAGGGCAATGTCGCCCGAGGTAATGCCGATGTTGCACTTGCCGGGGCTAATGATGCCCGGACAGTTCGGGCCCAAGAGCCGTACGCCCGGGAACTCTTCGACGAGTCGGTTGTAGGTGAGGGCCTCGTCGTGGGCGGGGATGCCCTCAGTAATACAGACAATGAAAGTGATGCCGCCCGCGGCCGCCTCGAGAATCGCCGCCGCGGCGAAGGGCGGGGGCACGACGACGAACGAGGCCGTGGCCCCGGTCGCCGCGACCGCTTCGACGACGCGGTGAAAGACGGGAATGCCCTCGACGTCGGTGCCGCCCTTACCGGGGGTGACGCCGCCGACGATCTGGGTGCCGTAGTCGCGGTTGCGCAGTCCGTGAAAGCGACCCTGGCCGCCGGTCAGTCCTTGGACGATGACCTTGGTCTGTTCGTCGACAAAAATGCTCATCAGTGTCAGCCCTTCGCCAGCGCCACGACCCGACGCGCGGCGTCGAGCATGGTCGCTTCGGTCATGAGGTGGTCGTTTAAATGCGGTTGCAAGATCGCTCGTCCCTCGACGGCGTTGGTGCCGTCGAGGCGCAGCACGATCGGTGACGTGATCTCGACGCGCTCGAGGGCGGCGAGGACGCCCTTGGCGACCTCGTCGACGCGGGTGATGCCGCCAAAGATGTTCACGAAGATCGCGCTCACCTTGGGGTCGGCGTTAATGACCTCGAGGGCGGCCGCCATCACGTCGGCGTTCGCGCCGCCGCCGATGTCAAGAAAGTTGGCCGCGGTGCCCCCCACTTGGTTGACGACGTCGAGCGTTGACATCGCGAGCCCCGCGCCGTTGGCGATAATGCCGACGGTCCCGTCGAGGCCGATGTAGTTGAGTCCGCGCTCCTTGGCCATCTTTTCGCGCGGGTCCTCGGTGTCGGTGGCGCGGTACTGCTCCCATTCGGGGTGGCGAAACGAGGCGTTCTCGTCCAGGGTCACCTTGGCGTCGAGCGCGTGCACGCGCCCGTCGGGCGTGAGAATGAGCGGGTTGATCTCGGCGAGGTCGCAGTCGCCCTTCGTGTAACAGTCGTAGAGCTTGACGAGCAGTTCGGCCGCCTGTTCGCGCGCCACCTCGTCAAGTTGCGCTTCGTCGACCCAGCGCCGCGCCGTGGCGAGGTCGAGTCCCACCACGGGATCGATGGACAAAAAGGCGATCGCGTCGGGAGTTTCTTCCGCGACGACTTCGATCTCGACCCCGCCGTGGGCGCTCAACATCCCGAGGTGCGCCCTGTTGGGTCGATCCAAAGTGAACGAGGCGTAGTACTCGCGCTCGATATCGCTCGCGTGCTCGATCCAGAGGCGCTTGACGACGTGGCCCTTGATGTCGAGGCCCAGAATGTTGCCCGCGTGCAGTCGAACTTCGTCGTCGTCGTGGGCGAGCTTCACCCCACCGGCCTTGCCGCGTCCGCCGACTTTCACTTGGGCCTTCACGACGACCGGGTAACCCACGCGCCTGGCGACCTCGAGAGCCTCCTCGACGGTGTCGGCGACGTCGCCGGGTGAGATCGCGATGCCGTAGCGCGCGAAGTACTGCTTTCCTTGGTACTCAAAGAGATCCATATGAACTTTCTCCTAGCGAAGTTGCGCGCGCTCGCGCTCGTCGAGGGCCGTCTCTAACCACGAGCCGATTTCGGCGAGGGACGCCCCCGGGGTAAAGACGCGCGCCACGCCACTCGCTTCGAGGGTTGTGACGTCGTCGTCGGGAATAATGCCCCCGACCATTAACACGACGTCGTCGCGTTCGTGCTGCTTTAACAGGTCGAGCACCCTCGGCACCAAGACCGAGTGCGCCCCCGAGAGCAGCGACAGTCCCAGGGCGTCGGCGTCTTCTTGAATCACGGCCTGGACGATCTGCTCGGGGCTCTGGTGCAGACCGGTGTAGACGACCTCAAAACCGGCGTCGCGCAGGGCTCGCGCGATGACCTTGGCACCTCGATCGTGTCCGTCGAGTCCCGGTTTCGCGACGACGACGCGGTAGGTGCGATCCATCACCCCTCAGTCTACGTGGCAACGAGATGAGCTCCTAAAGAGGCGCTCGGTTGGTGACCAGTGTCGTAGGCGTGGGGGTAACGCGCGCCCACGATCAACCTCGAACGCTCGGGCCCGCACCTTAGGGTCCACGAACGTCGTTGACCCCCTAGTGCGAGTGGCCCAGTGGTACTAGTTCATTTGGCGAACCGAGATGGGGTCGATTTGCATCTGGGCGCAACGTCGGGTTCCTTTTAGGGTCACCCTATGAGTCCGTACCCTTCTCGTTGGAAGCTTCGTGGGCGTGCGCGGGCGTTCATCGACGAGTCGGGTTCAGCACGGGTCGCGAGTCAGTTCAACGTTGACGCCGCGAAGAGGCGCGCTTCGCGATGACCGCCTTCTCCCCCGCGACGGCCCCTCTCGCTCGCGACTCGACGTCGCCAACCCACCCCATTCGAGTGCTCGTCTGTGACGACAACCCCCAGGTCCTCGACGTCATTGGAGCGTTGCTCACAAGTGAGGACGGTTTCGAACTCGTGGGCGTGGCGATGACCACGGAGCGCGCACTCGAGCACGCGGCCCACAGCCATCCCGACGTCGCCATTGTCGACGTGAGCATGCCCACGATGGGTGGCACCTTCCTCGCTCGAGAGCTACGGCGGCGAGGTCTGTGCGCCCAGGTCGTGGCGCTGTCGGGTTCGGACGATCACGACACCGTGCTCGCCATGTTGGACGCGGGTTCGTGCGCCTACCTGCTCAAGAGCGACGCGCCGACGGCAATCTTTGACACCCTGCGTCGCTCCATGCGAGGCGAGACCGTCTTGGCGCCACGCCTCACGCACGAACTCGTCGACGAGATGTTAAAGAAGCGCACCGTCGAACAACGAGAGCACGTCGCGCTCGGACACCTCCAAGCGCTCGTCGAAGGCGCCTTTCGAGACGGCAACGTCCTCGAGATTGTTGGCCAACCGATTTTCGATCTCGATCGCAATCGCGTCGTCGGCGTCGAGGCGCTCGCTCGCTTTCACTTCCACGCCGAGAGCTCCCACGCGCCCGACTACTGGTTCAACGCGGCGGCCCAAGTCGGTCTTCAGTCAGAGCTCGAACTGCTCGCGGTTCGTCGAGCGATCACGCGCTTGGCCGACCTGCCCGAGGGCGCGTACCTTTCGATCAACGCCTCACCCTCGACGGTGAGCTCGCCCGCGTTTCTCGAACTCTTCTCTGGGGCCACGGCGGCACGAGTCGTTATCGAGATTACCGAACACACCGAGGTTCCCGACTACCTGGCGTTGCGCGAGCGACTCGCCCCACTG
>NCBD01000030.1 GCA_002255315.1 Actinobacteria bacterium 21-64-8
CTTCGTCGCCGAGTACTGCGCCCGCGAACAGGTGGCCTTCGTAGGCCACGACGTCCACGTCGCGCCGGGCGCCAACTTTGAAGCGCGCGCTCGAAGCGCGCGCCGAGCAGTGCTCCCCACCACAGCGCTCACGGGCCACACGATGGATGATCTCGTCGAGACGATGGTGCTCAACTTGCTTCGTGGCACGGGCGTCGACGGTCTCGCGTCGCTCGTGGACGACCCCACGAAGCCTCTCGTGGGACTGCGCCGGGTGCGCCTGCACGAGTTCGTTCGCGAGGCGGGCGTCATCGCCCGAGTTGATCCGACGAACAACTCACCGGATTTTCGTCGTAACCGCGTTCGTCACGAACTCTTGCCTTTAATGAACGACGTGGCCCAGCGCGACGTGACGCCCGTTTTGGCGAGAAGTGCGCGCGTGATGCGCGACGAGCGTACGTGGCTCGACGAACTCGGCGCCCTCGATTCGGCTCGTTCGCTGACCAAGATTGACTGTCGCGAATTGGTGACGTGGCCCGTCGCGCGTCTGCGCCGGTGGCTCCGCGCGCAGCTGGCCGTCGAGGACGGACACGGACAGCGCTACGCGCCGAGCGTCGACGAAGTCACGCGGGTGATCGACGTCGTCTTTGGGCGCACGAACGCGACCCAGCTCAGCGGAGGGCGGCGTGTCGCGCGTACCCAACAACGGCTCCGCCTCGAAGAAGGCTCCACTACGCTGACGAACCATGGGTAACTATTCGCCAGAAGACTTCACTGCGACCTGGGCGCGTCACGACCTGGGCGACGTGGTGGTCTCGGCGAAAGAGGTGCACGACCGCGTCTTGGAATTGGGTCGAGAGATCAGTGCCGACTACGCAAGTAACCCGCCGCTGTTGGTGTGCGTGTTAAAGGGCGCGATCAACTTCATGAGTGATTTGATGCGCGCGATTGAACTGCCGGTGGAGGTCGACTTCATGGCCGTGTCGTCCTACGGCGCCGCGACCAAGACTTCGGGCGTGGTGCGAATAGTCAAAGACCTCGACGTGGACCTCGCCGGTCGTGACGTGTTGATCGTCGAAGACGTCGTGGATTCGGGTCTGACGTTGAACTACCTGCGCCAATATCTCGGCGCGCGCAGTCCCCGGTCCCTCGAGGTGTGCGCGCTGTTGTTAAAAGATGGCGAGCAGCGCGTCGAGCAGTCACTGCGTTACGTCGGATTTACGATTCCGTCGGACTTTGTCGTGGGCTACGGCCTCGACGTGAATGAGCGCTACCGCAATCTCGACGCGATTTATACCTTCATTGGCGAGGCGTAAGCGTGGTCGATCGCGATCGCGTTCAAACCTTGGTGCGCGAGTTGCTCGAAGCGATTGGCGAAGACCCCACGCGCGAGGGTCTCCTCGAAACACCCCGGCGCGTTGCCGAGATGTACGTCGAACTCTTTGAGGGGCTGGAGCGCGATCCCGGCGAACACCTTCGCGTGACCTTTGACGAGGGCTTCGACGAAATGGTGATGGTGCGAGATATTGCCTTCACTTCGTTGTGTGAGCACCACCTCGTGCCGTTCGTGGGTCACGCGCACGTGGCGTATCTGCCCGACCGCGAAGGACGCATTACGGGTCTGTCGAAGTTGGCCCGACTGGTCGAGGGCTTCGCGCGCCGCCTCCAAGTTCAAGAACGAATGACGACCGAGATTATTGAGGCCCTCGAGCGCGAACTCGCGCCACGAGGCTCCATCGTCGTGCTCGAGGCGGAGCATTTTTGCATGTCGATGCGAGGCGTGAAAAAACCTGGCTCGACGACGGTGACCTCGGCGGTGCGCGGCGTCTTTCGTGACGACGCGGCGTACCGGAGTGAGGCCCTGCAGTACATCCACCAACGGCGCTCCACGTGGCGTTGAACCCGACGGTGATGGGCATCGTCAACCTCACCCCCGACTCCTTTTTCCCCGGATCGCGCGCGGCGAGTACGGCGGATGCGATCGCGCGTGGGCGTGCGTTCTTCGGAGCCGGTGCCGCGGTCGTTGACGTGGGCGGAGAGTCGACGCGCCCGGGAGCGCGCGAGGTGGCTCTCGACGAAGAGCTAGCCCGAGTGCTCGACTCGGTGCGCGCGCTCGCACTCGACGGCGTCGTCTCGATCGACACGCAAAAAGAGGGCGTGGCCCGCGCCGCCGTCGCCGCGGGCGCGACGATCGTGAACGACGTCTCGGGCACGCTCGCCGAGGTTGCGGGTGCCCTGCGTTGTGACTACGTGGCCATGCACCGCCAGGGCACGTCAGCGACGATGCAACTCGATCCGCACTACGACGACGTCGTCGCTGAGGTCAGCGCGGCGTTGGCGAACCTCGCCGAGCGCGCTCGTCGCGCGGGCGTGGGGCGACTCTGGCTCGATCCGGGCATTGGCTTTGGCAAGACGGTGGAGCACAACCTGGAACTCTTGGGTCATCTCGATCACTTCGTCGCCCTCGCGGCGCGCTACGACGCCCAAGTGCTCGTGGGCACGAGTCGCAAACGGTTCCTCGAGCACTTCGGCGAATCCGGCGACGGCGTCGACGGACGCCTGGCGGCGTCACTGGCGACGGCGGCCTGGTCGATGCTCAACGGAGTGTCCATGGTGCGCGTCCACGACGTCGACGCGACGATGGCGCTCTGCGCGCTCGTCGCGCGCCCACTGTCCGAGGTGGGCTCGTGAAGGGCAAGTGGGCCTCGGGCATAGAGCCGCGTGGCTTTACCTGGGTCTATCGAGGGGCGCTCGCGATTTCCGAGCGTCCCGGGGGCTCGACGTCGGTCCATCGCAAAGTACGCCGCGATGAAGAGTTGTTGTGGCTGCGCCAACAAGGCTTTAGCCGCGTGGTGTCGATCTTGCCGGTCAGTCAAAGCCTCAGTGACTACGCCGAGCACGGACTGTCGGCGAGTCACTACGTCTTACGCGGCGGCCCCCAGCAGCGTGACGTCCTCGAAGCCTGTTTTCGCGATCTGCGTCACTGTCACGAGATTGGCGTTACCGTTTTGCTCCACGGTGACGAGGTCTCTGATCGACTGCTGGGCGTCGTCGCGGGCTACCTCGTGTGGTCGAACAAGGTGCCCACGGTACCCGCCTCGGTCGCGTTGGTGGAGCGTTTGGTGCGCCGCTCGGTGGGCCCCGACGGGCGCTCAGTCCTTTTTGATCTGCCCGAGACGCCCCATGACTGACGTCATCGAGTTACGCGAACTGCGCGTGAGCGCGGTGGTGGGAGTTCTGGCGGAAGAACGCAATCGTCCCCAACCCCTCGTCTTTAACCTCGACATTGAACGGCCCTTCGAGGCGGCCGCGATCAGTGACGACCTGAGTGAAACGACGAACTACGCCGAGGTGCTGGCGATGACCGAGCGGGTCGCGCGCGAAGGTTCGTTTCTCTTGCTCGAAACGCTCGCGTATCGCCTCGCCCACGAGATCCTCGCACTGGACGGTGCCATTGAGGCCGTGAGCGTTGCGGTACGCAAGGAGCGTCCTCCGGTCAGCGAAGACGTGGCGAGCGTGGGCGTGCGGTGCTCACTTCGGCGCTAGTGCGTCGGGCGTACCTGTCGCTCGGCTCGAACCTGGGTGATCGCGGCGCCTACTTGGCACTCGGAGTCGCTGAACTCACGGCCCGTGAAGCTCATCGGGTGTCGAGGGTCTACGAAAGCGAGCCCGTCGGGGGTGTCACGCAAGGAGACTTTTGGAACCTCGTGGTCGAGCTCACGACGGAGGACTCGCCCGAAGCGCTGCTCGAACGCGCCCAGCACGCCGAGACGCTCGCCCAGCGCGTGCGCGACGTACGCTGGGGCCCCCGCACGCTCGACGTCGACTTGTTGATCGTGGGCGACGAACAGCGCGCGAGCGAACAGCTGACCCTGCCGCACCCGCGCCTCTACGAACGCTCCTTCGTGCTCGCGCCGTTGCGCGAATTGGCCCCCGAGCTCGTGAGTGAGGCCCAACGCGCAGCTGGCGAAGGAAGGGTCGTCCTACTGGGTACACTCGAATCGTTGCGCTAACACCGAACGGCACCCTCGGGGCTGGAACGGATCGGAGCAGAGATGAAAATCACCTTGGTAGGTGCCAGCCGCGCGGGCACGTCCTTTTTTCTGGCCCTCTCGCGGGTGGGCCACGTCGTGACACTCGTGCATCACGATGAGTTGGATTCACTCAACGACCCCGAGCTCGTGTTGTTGTGCGTGCCCGACGACGCCCTCGCCGACACCGCACGGGCACTGCCCGTGGGTGACTTCGTCGTCGCGCACGTGGCGGGCTCGCGGGGGCTCGGTGAACTGGCGCCGCACGTACGGGTGAGCTCGATGCACCCCCTGGCCGCGTTACCCACGGGCGAACTCGGCAGCGAACGTCTGGTGGGAGCCACCTACTGCGTCGCGGGCGACGCGCTCGTCGTAGAGGTCGTGCGCTCTTTGCAAGGTCGCGTCCGGCGCGTCAGTGACGACGCGCGCACGCTCTACCACGCCACCGCGACCGTGGCGGCGAACCACGTGGTCGCGTTACTCGCTCAGGTAGAGCGCTTGGCCGACGAGAGTGGCCTCGCACTCGAGGATTTCTTGCCGCTCGTGCGCCAGGCCCTCGACGACGTCGAGCGCGTCGGACCCACCGACGCACTGACGGGACCCGCGTCGCGCGGAGACGTCGCGACGATCGACGCGCACCTGACGGCGCTCCCGGAACGCGAACGCGCGAGTTACGTCGCCCTGGCGAGCGTCGCCTTTGAGCTCGCCGAGCGGCGCCGCACGCAACTCCTCGCCTAACCGTGCGCGAACTTAACGAATTGAGCGAGTGGCGCGCGGTCGGTGATGAGTCGCGTGCCGCGGGGCGCGTCGTGGGGTTGGTGCCCACGATGGGCGCGTTGCACGACGGTCACCGCGCCCTCATTCGCGCCGCGAAGGATCACGGTGACTTGGTAGTGGCGACGATTTTTGTTAACCCTCGCCAGTTCAACGACGCCGACGATCTCGCGCGTTATCCACGCACGCTGGCCGCTGATCGCGAGGTCGCGGCGTCAGCGGGCGTGGACGTGTTGGTGGTCCCCACGCTGGAGGCAATGTGGCCCGACTTTCCCGGCGCGACGAGGACGAGCGTCCACGTCGCGGAACTGGGTGACGTGCTCGAAGGTGAGGGGCGGCCAGGACACTTCGCGGGCGTGGCGAGCGTGGTGGCGAAACTCTTTAGTCTCACCGGCGCGTGTCGCGCGTACTTCGGCGAGAAGGATTTTCAGCAACTTGCCGTCGTGCGTCAAATGGTACGCGACCTTTCGATGCCCGTCGAAGTGGTGAACTGCCCCATCGTGCGCGACGCCGACGGACTGGCGCTGTCGAGCCGCAACGTTCGCTTGAGCCCCTCGGGACGCGCGCGCGCCCTCGCGCTTTCGCGAGCGATTGCGGCCGTGGCGAATGGACCCGCGACCGCGTCGAGCTTGCGCGCGCTACTGCGCGCGACGCTCGACGAAGCGGCCCTCGCGGTTGAGTACGCCGACGTCGTGGATTCGCACCACCTTCGAGCCATGGGCGACGACGCGAGTGGCCCCGCGCGCGCGGTGGTCGCGGCCGTGGTCGAGGGCGTGCGTTTGATCGACAATGGACCCGTGGAACTCGTGAAGGGATAACGATGCTGCTCGCGATGGACGTCGGCAATACCGAAACGGTGATTGGACTCTTTGGTGACGTGCACCGCGACGCACCTGACGCCATGGGATTCGCGCGCGCCAGTGGCGAACACGGGCTCGCCTACCACTGGCGAATATCGACCTTGTCGGAGCGCACGCCCGACGAGCACGCGATGGTCTTGACGCAGCTGCTCGACCTCGAAGGGCTCGACCTTCGCTCGAGTGTGAGCGCGATGGCGATTTCCTCGTCGGCGCCGAGCGTGACGACGCAACTTCGCCGTATGGCGAATCGCTGGTTTTCGCAACTCGATCTCACGGTGATTGGCCCCGGGACGAAGTCGGGCATGCCGATTTTGTACGACAACCCCCGCGAAGTCGGCGCCGATCGCGTGGCCGACGCGGTGGGCGCGTTCGACCTCTATCCCGGCGCGTCCATCGTCGTCGACATGGGCACCGCGACCGTCTTTGACGTGATCAGCGCGAAGGGTGAGTACCTCGGCGGCGCGATTGCGCCCGGCGTGGCGATTTCGCTCGAAGCGCTCTACGCGCACGCGTCAGCGCTGCGCTCCGTCGAACTCGTGGCGCCACGCTCGGTGATTGGGCGCTCGACGGTCGAGTCCATTCAGTCGGGGGTGCTCTACGGCTTCGCTGCCCAGGTGGACGGGGTCGTCGAACGGATTCTCGACGAGCTCGGTGAGGCGAGCGTTATCGCGACGGGCGGTCTGGCGGGTCTCATTGCGCCGCACACGCGAACGGTCGAACACGTCGAACCGTGGCTGACCTTGCACGGATTGCGTATCGTGCATGAAAGGAATTATTCGAAAGAGACACGTGACCAGTAGTTACCAGTTCGACCACAACGCCTACGCCGCGGCGCTCCAGGCGAACTACGCGCATTTGAGCGACGGCGAAGAGTCGGGCGTCAGCGTCCGCGTCGCGGGACGCTTGATGTTGCTGCGCCGTCAAGGAAAGCTCGCCTTTGCGACGATGCGTGACTCGAGTGGCGAAATTCAACTCTTCGCCCTCGCCGGCGTCGCCGACGAGTTCGAAGCCTTTACGAAGTTGCACCTGGGCGACTGGGTCGGCGTCGAGGGTGAGGTGGTACGGACCAAGCGCGGCGAACTCTCGGTGAAGGTCACGACGTGGGTACGACTCGCCGAAGCACTGCACAACTTCGGCGACAAGTGGGCCGGTATCGCAGACTTTGATCTTCGCTACCGCCACCGTGAAGCGGACCTGTGGGCCAATGAACTCTCGCGACGCTCACTCCTTCGTCGAAGTGCCGCGGTGCGTTCGATGCGCGAGCGCTGCTGGGGGCAGGGATTCGTCGAAGTCGAAACGCCGATCTTGAACGCCATTCCCTCGGGCGCCTACGCCAAACCCTTCGTGACGCACCACAACGCCCTTGACACAGATTTCTATCTGCGCATCGCGCCCGAACTGTGGTTGAAGCGACTCGTCGTGGGTGGCTTCGAGCGCGTCTTTGAAATTGGCCGACTCTTTCGTAATGAGGGCGTGAGTCCCCGTCACAACCCCGAGTTCACCTCCATTGAGATCTACGCGGCGTACTGGGACTATGAGGACATGATGAGCTTTACCGAAGAGCTCGTCGCGGGCGTCGCACTCGACGTGCTCGGCACCACCGAGATCGAGTATCAGGGGCGTCAGTTGTCGCTGTCGACGCCGTGGGCGCGTCGACCGATGGCCGAGCTCGCCTCCGAGGCGGTCGGCGAGGAGGTCTCGGCGAACACGCCGCGCGAACGTCTGGCTCATCTCTTGGACGAGCGCGGGGTGGCGGCGCACGCCTCGTGGGGACCGGGTCGATGTCTCGCCGAACTCTTCGAAGCCACGAGTGAAGACAATCTCTGGGACGCCGTCTTCGTGACGGGCCACCCGGTCGAGACGTCACCCTTGGCGCGCCGCGATCCGCACGATGAACTCATCACGCAGCGTTTTGAGTCCTACGCCGCGGGTCGCGAACTCTCGAACGGATTTTCTGAGTTGACGGACCCGCGTGAACAGCGTGCGCGCTTCGAGGATCAGGCGCGTCTCGCCGCCGCGGGCGACGACGAAGCAATGGTTCTCGACGAAGACTTCCTGCGCGCCCTCGAATGGGGCCTGCCCCCGACGGCGGGGATGGGCATGGGGATTGACCGACTCGCCATGTTGCTCGCCGACGAAGCGAATATTCGCGAAGTCATCGCCTTTCCGACGCTAAAGCCGCTGCGCGACTAAACGACGAGGTCGTCGAGCAGACTTTCGATGAGCGAGTTGAAGCCCTCTTGTAGCGCCGCACTGGGCACGACTTCGAGCGAGGTCTTGGCGAGGGTGAGGTACGACTGCGCCGCGCCCACGGTGTGTTCGATGGCGTCGGTGGCGATGACCAATTTGCGCGCTCGCTCGCGTTCGTCGTCATTCAAGGGGCGCCCGAGTAGATCGCGCAGTTCGTCGCCGACTTTGTCGTCGGCGAGGGCGAAGAGTGTCGGCAGGTTGTAGATACCTTCGGCGAGGTCCTGACCGGCCGGCTTGCCGAGCTGGTTTTCCGTCGCGGTGAGGTCCAAGACATCGTCACGCAACTGGTAGATCATCCCAAAGCAACGCCCGAACTCGCTGAGTCCCTCAGTCTGGTCGAGGGGCAAATGAGCCGTGAGGGCCCCCACGCGACAGCTCGAGGACATTAACGACGCGGTCTTGCCCTCAATCGCTTCGAAGTAGTCCTGTTCACTGCGCGCCGTTGAGTAGGCGGTGCGCACCTCAGAGACCTGCCCGCGGGTCAGCCACGCCAACGTACGCGCCAGCAGCCCCGCGACCTCGGTGCCCAGGTCGGCCGCGATCGCTGCGGAACGGGCCATGAGGTAGTCACCGGCCACGATGGCGATCAAATTGCCGTAGCGGGCGTTCACACTGTCGACGTTGCGGCGTACGACGGCTTCGTCCATCACGTCGTCGTGGTAGAGCGATGCGAGGTGCATGAGTTCGAGGGCGACCCCGCCCATCAGGTCGTCGCGCGTCGCGCGTCGCTCACCTCCCGTGGCCGAGGCGACCGCGAGAATGGGGCGAAGTCGCTTGCCACCGGCGTAAATGAGGTGCGTCGTGACCGAATCGAGGTAGGCGTCGCCAAAAATGACCGAATCGGCGAGCAGCGTCTCAAGTTGCGCGAGGTCAGTTTCGACCGAGGCCAAGCGCAGCCGTTCGTGCGGATTCACTCCACCACCATAGAGGAGCATGGTGCGAAGGCTCTTGGGTGTCGGCTTCACGGTCACATATCACCGGTACACTGCAATTACAGCGACCAAAGGACGACCATTGTTCGAACGTTTTACTGACCGTGCCCGCCGAGTGTTAGTGCTCGCCCAGGAAGAGGCCCGTGACCTTAATCACGCCTTCATCGGGACCGAACACATC
>NCBD01000031.1 GCA_002255315.1 Actinobacteria bacterium 21-64-8
CGTACTTGTCCGTGGCCGAGTCCATACGCCACGCTGGATTCGCGATCGGGGCGCGCGTCGATATTGAGTGGCTCGAGGCCGAACGTGTGCCCAACGAGATTGACGCCGACCGCATTGGCTTGCTCGACGGCATCATCGTGCCCGGGGGCTTCGGTGAGCGCGGCATTGAGGGGATGATCGCGACGGCGCGCATCGCCCGCGAACACCAGATTCCCTATTTAGGCATCTGTCTGGGAATGCAGATTCAAGTGATTGAGTTCGCGCGGCACTGTCTCGGACTGTTCGACGCGCACTCTACCGAGTTCACGCACAGTTCGACTGCACCAGTCATTGCGCTGATGGCCGAGCAAATGGACGTCACGGACCTGGGCGGCACCATGCGTCTCGGCGCGTGGCCCGCGATGCTGCAAGAAGGCTCACAAGTAGCCGAACTCTACGGCGCAACCGTGGTTTCAGAACGCCATCGTCATCGCTACGAATTCAACGCTCGTTATCGCGACCAGTTTGAGGCTGCGGGACTTCGCTGTTCCGGAAACTCACCCGATGGACGATTGGTGGAGTTCATCGAACTTCCGGGACATCCATTCTTCGTTGGCACTCAGGCGCACCCTGAATTTAAGTCGCGCCCAGACCGACCCCACCCGCTCTTCCTGGGACTCATCAAGGCCGCCGCGGGGCGGGCCGAAGGGCGCGAGCCCCACATTATTGACCCCGCGACCGTTGACGCGACCTTGTGAGCGACGAGTTTCGCGTACTTTCGAGCGACGTTCTTCTGCACTCGCATGTCTTTGACGTCGAACGGCGAGTGATTCAACACGGCGACCTCACTTTTGAGCGCGACATCGCGACGCACCGAGGTGCCGTGGCCATTCTGGTTATCAATGCCGAGGGCGAAATCGGTCTACTGCGTCAATGGCGCGCCACTTTTGACTGTTTCTCGTGGGAAGTACCGGCGGGAATCTGTGACGTTGAGAACGAAACACCTCTCGACGCCGCCCGACGCGAGTTGGAAGAAGAGATGGGCTGTACGGCTCGCACCTGGACTCTTCTTGGGCGATTCGCCGTCTCGCCAGGCTGGACCACTCAAGTGATGACGCTGTACGAAGCGCGCAATTTAAACTTCACCCGACGAACCCCCATTGGACCCGAAGAACTCGCGTCCAGCGTGCACTGGCTCAATACGGCTCAGATCAAAGACGTGGTGTACGGCGACGAGTTAGTGGATTCAACCCTGACGATGGCGATGAACCGTGTCTTTGGCACCCTCTTTGACCCCTCTTGAGTCACAGCTGGAGGAGTACCTCCAGTGGCTGACCATCGAAAAGGGACGAAGTCGGGCGACCATTGAGGCTTACCGCCGTGACGTACGCACCTTCGCGAACTGGTGGCTACCGCACGATGATCTCGCGACACTCAATACAGGCGATTTAGAAGCGTACGTCACGCTGCTCCAAGAGTCCAAGTCGTCCTCAAGCGTCGCGCGCGCGCTCGCCTCGATTCGAGGGCTCCTTCGCTATTTGGTTGACGAAGGAGTCCTGAGCCACGATCCCAGTGCCCGCGTCGCTTCACCTCGTCGAGGCCGCACGTTGCCCAAACCCCTCAGTGAAGCAGAGATGCAGCGACTGCTGGACGTTATACCCACGAACACCGCCGTCGAACTTCGAGATGGTGCTCTCTTAGAGTTACTCTACGGAACTGGTGTGCGCGTCAGCGAGGTCGTGGGGCTCACTATTGGGGACTTGGACTTTGACGAAGAACTGATTCTGGTCACCGGTAAGGGTTCAAAACAGCGTTTAGTTCCCATGGGTGCAACGTTGCAGCGTGCGTTACGTCGTTATCTCAGCGAAAGCCGCACCATCTTGTTGCAACGTCGCAGAAGTCAGTCCGTTTTCTTAAACATGCGCGGCGGTTCGTTGAGTCGGCAGGGGATTGATCTCATCATCCATCGTTACGCGCTCGCGGCGGGCATCGATCGCCACCGCATCAGCGCACACGTCTTTCGACACAGTTGCGCAACGCATATGCTGGCCCGAGGCGCCGATATTCGCGTCGTCCAAGAACTCCTAGGGCACGTCTCTATCGCCACCACCCAGCTCTACACTGCGGTTTCGATTACGACCTTGAAGAACGAGTATCACCAAGCCCATCCTCGAGCCCAGGACTAAGACGTCATGATCCAGACCCTCTTTGTCATCGTCATTATCCCCTCGATCGTGCTCCACGAGGTCAGCCACGGTTACGTCGCCTATCTCTTTGGCGACCCCACCGCAAAAGAACAGCATCGCTTGACGCTCAATCCGTTGCGTCACGTCGACCCCTTCGGCACGGTGCTGTTGCCGATTCTGATGATCGCGGTTGGTCTACCCGCCTTTGGTTACGCTAAGCCAGTACCCGTGAACGTTGGGCGACTTCGCCGTCCACGTCAACAGGCGCTCTGGGTCGCACTCGCCGGTCCCGCGGTGAACATCGTGCTGTCATTCATTGGCTTTCTTATTTGCAAGCACACTCTTCGCGCGAGCTACAACCAGAGCGAATTCTTCAACGTGGGTCTCGCGATCGGACTCATGAACCTCACGCTCGCGGCCTTTAATCTTCTACCAATCCCACCTCTCGACGGTTCGGCCGTGATCGAACGATTCATTCCCATGCACCATTTGCCCAAGTACTACCACTGGCGAGCTCGCGCGCTGCCCTTCTTGATGGTATTCATCGTCATCGACTCGGCCTTCTTGCACATCGGCACCAGTTGGTTGGGCGATCTGCAAAATTGGTGGGTCTCTCGCATTTAGAGCAAGCCCATCGCCGTTGCAGCGCGGCGATAGACCGACCCGGCCTGGTCGGCAGCTCGCAGAGCACCCTCGGCCATAAGTTCACGAAGATATCCTTCATCGCTTCGTAGTTCACGGTAGCGACGCTGAATTGGGCCCAGTGACTCAATTAACAGGCCCGCGAGATCCTTCT
The DNA here is from genome assembly GCA_002255315.1 of Actinobacteria bacterium 21-64-8. GTDB lineage: Bacteria > Actinomycetota > Acidimicrobiia > Acidimicrobiales > RAAP-2 > RAAP-2. Next base: position 2,962 of record NCBD01000031.1, read on the forward strand.
TGAAATCGCCGTAGCGCTCAAACCGTTGGGCGATTGCATCGGGTGTCTCGTGCGAAAAACTTGCATAAATCTCGAGCAAATTTGCGAGTCCGGATTTGTGCTCCCAGTCGAAGCGCATTTCGCCGTCCGTATCCGTGACGGCTTTCATTATCTTTCGCTGGAGCTCTTGGGGCTCGTCGTAGAGATAAATCGTTCCAAGAGGGCTCGACACGGATTTGGACATCTTGCGCGTGGGCTCTTGCAAGTCTTGCACTCGAGCCGCAACCTTGGGCTGCACGCCCACCGGGACGCGAAAGGTTTCGCCATAGCGATGATTAAACCGCTCAGCGATGTCGCGAGTTATCTCGAGGTGTTGGCGCTGGTCTTCGCCGACGGGGACGTGAGTCGCTTCGTACAGCAAGATGTCGGCGACCATTAACACCGGATATGTCAGCAGACTGACCCGGTAACCCTCTTGGCGTTGCGACTTCTCTTTAAAAGCAACCATTCGAGTCAGTTCGCCGTAACTGGCGACGCACTCTAAAAGCCAACTCAACTGTGCGTGATAGGGCACGTGGCTTTGCACAAAGATCGTGCACACGTTGGGATCTAGTCCAGTCGCGAGGAACGTGGCGTAGAGATTCAGTGTTTGTTCACGCAGCTTCTCAGGTGAAATCTCGAGAGTCAGTGCGTGCAAGTCCACGACGCAATAGAAGGCGTCGGGGCTCTGGCCGTCCACCCACTGACGAAGTGCGCCAAGGTAGTTGCCTAAGTGCGGATCGCCCGAAGGCTGCATGCCAGAGAGAATTCGCATGGAGCCATCGTAGAGGAGGGCCATAAAGCGTTAAGAACAGCGAGTAGAGTCGCAGGCGTGACATTCGTCGTGACGACGCCGTCGTTTTCTGGCCCCGTAGACCTGCTCTTACAGTTAATTTCGAGTCACGACCTTGACATTCTCGACGTGGAACTCGCGCCCATCGTTGACGCTTTCGTCGTCGCGCTCCGCGACGAATCAAACCGTCTGGAGATGGAGGAACTCTCCGAATTTCTCCTGGTCGCAGCGATTTTACTAGAGATGAAGAGTCACCGACTCCTGCCCGGACGTGACGAAACTGAACCCGACGAGGAGTTCGTTGGCTGGGAGGAGCGCGACGTCATGCTCGCTCGACTCTTGGAGCTGCGCACGTACGCGGCCCTCGCCGACGCCTTCGTCTCACACTTCGAGCGCGCCAGCCGTTCGTACCCTCGACTACGGGGTATCGACGAGGGCTTTGTGGTGCGCCCGCCCGACCTTCTCGCGGGAGTCACCAGCGCACAGTTGGCGCTGGCGTACCTACGAGGCGTCGAAGAAAAGCCGGTGCCGGTCGTTCGACTCAACCATGTGACCGTTGACGCCGTGACGGTCGCAGAGACCGTCGTCGCTCTAGCGCAACGCCTTCCCACCATGGGCACGTTGTCGTTTCGTCATCTCGTCGAAGGTCTGCAAACCCGCATCGAAGTTATTGTGCACTTCCTGGCACTGTTGGAGTTGTGCAAACTGGGCCACGTTGAACTCGGACAGGGCACAACCTTCGGCGACGTGGAAATCGCCTGGGTGCACGGCGACCAGCAGGTTGAACTAGAGAGGATTGACGTCTATGAGGGATGAGGAGTCGCTCGAGCAGAAATTGGAAGCGATGTTGACGGTCGCCCTCGAGCCGATCTCGGTCGAAGAACTGGCCGACGTGGTTGACGCCAACGCCGCTGAGATTGAAAATCTTTTGCGATCGCTGCGCCAAGAGTATCTTGACGCGCGCCGTGGCTTTCAACTGGTCGAACTCGCCAGTGGGTGGGTCATGCAAAGCGCCCCCGAGGTGGCCGAATGGGTCACGAAGTTCGCGAACCGCGACGTTTCGCATCGCCTAAGTTCCGCCGCGCTCGAAACCTTGGCAATCATTGCCTATCGTCAGCCCGTGTCGCGCGCTCAAATCACGGCGCTACGCGGCGTGAATGTCGATGGTGTGGTGCGCCTGCTTGAACAACGTGGTTACGTCGAAGAGCGTGGGCGTGCGGGAGGGCCGGGTCAGCCAATCCTCTACGGCACCACTGAGTTGTTTTTGGATCGCTTAGGACTGGCGTCGCTGCACGAACTTCCACCAATCGAAGAGTTCATGGATCCCGTTGAAACCGCGATCGCGCTCGCCGACGAACTGTCGTCGCGCGTGGACGCGGCGGAGGTTAACTAGCTCGTGGAAGGCGAGCGTCTCCAAAAGACCTTGGCGCGCGCTGGCTATGGCTCTCGTCGAGCGTGTGAACTCTTAATCGCCGCAGGTCGCGTGACCGTGGACGGGCGCGTCGCCGAACTGGGTAATCGTGTACGGCCCGACACACAATTAATCTGTGTCGACGGCAAACTCGCCGCGACGATGCAACAAAAGGTCTACTTACTCTTAAATAAGCCCGACGGTGTCGTGACGACTGCCCAAGATCCTCAAGGTCGACCCACGGTACTCGAACTCGTCGAATCTCCGGTGCGCGTGTTTCCCGTGGGTCGACTGGACATGAATACCGAAGGATTACTCATCTTGACCAACGACGGGCGATTGGCGCACCTGCTCACCCACCCCAGCACGGGTGTCGCCAAGGAGTACCTCGTGCGCGTCGAAGGCGATCCGTCGCCCGCGGCGCTTCGTAGACTTCGTGAAGGAGTCGAACTCGAAGATGGCCTGACGAGTCCGGCCCAAGTCTCTCGCGTTAGTGAGGGACTCTTGAGAATCGTGATTCACGAGGGTCGCAATCGTCAAGTTCGACGAATGTGTGCGGCCGTGAATCACGAGGTCACCCGACTCGTGCGCACCCGCATTGGCCCCTTGCACGACCCCACCTTGTCGCCGGGTTCGTTTCGTCATTTATCCCAGCGCGAAGTCCGCCAACTCCACGAGATAGTTGGAATGACCGACGAGCTGACCTCTAGTCTTTCGTCATGACTTTGCCCCTCGTTCGAGCACTACGCGGTGCGACGACGTGTCAAGAGGACACGTCCGATGAAATAACGACCGTCACCCAAGAGTTATTGATTGCGATGATGCAGCGCAATGAACTCGAGCACGACGACGTCGTCTCCGTGATTTTCACGACGTCGCCTGACCTCACGGCGAGCTTTCCCGCGACGGCTGCCCGGGGTGTGGGCTTTGGTGACGTGCCGCTGTTGTGCGCGAGTGAAATCGACGTACCCGGCGCCAAAGCCCGCACCGTGCGCGTGATGATGCACGTCTACACGACGCGTGGACGCGAGCAGATGCGCCACGTGTACCTCCGTGACGCTCAGTCGCTTCGCGATGACCTCCCCGAGTGATCGTCGGGCCCACGTCATTGGGCTCGGACTGATTGGCGCGAGCGTCGCACTCGCGCTTAAGAATGCTCACTGGTGCGTCACAGGCTTCGACACGGACTCGGTCGTGCTCGCCGAAGCACTCGAGGCCGAAGTCATCGAGGATTCGCGCGCGCACGACCAAAACGATCTCGTAGTGATTGCGACGCCGGCGAGCAGCGTCGCGGCAATCGCGAACGAGTACCTTCGAGGACATCCTCGATCTTCACTTCTCGTCACCGACGTCGCGGGGGTCAAGGGCGCGATCGTGCGGGCCGTCGCCGATCCTCGATTCTTAGGCGGACACCCCATGGCGGGTTCAGAATTACGTGGTCTCGCGGGTGCCCGCAGCGACCTTTTTCAAGGTTGTACCTGGGTACTCACTCCAACGGCGTCGACGACCACCGAAACGTACGGACGCCTGCACGGCATCCTTCGTGAATTGGGCGCGAACGTCGTGGCCGTCGCGGCCGATGACCACGACCGTCTCGTCGCGGTGGCGAGCCACGTTCCGCACCTGCTCGCGGGTGCGTTAATGAATGAAGCTTCGCGAGTCGCAGAACAAGACGCAGTGCTCTTGCAGCTGGCCGCGGGTGGATTCCGTGACATGACCCGCGTCGCGGCGGGCGATCCCAATATTTGGCCCGACATCTTGTTTGAGAATCGCGACGCCGTCGTCCAAGCGCTCGCCGCCCTCGAAGACCGCGTCGCGCGACTACGCGACGTCGTGGAACAGGGGAGACGCGAGGAGCTCACCGCCTCACTTCGCGACGCGGCCCACGCGCGACGTCAACTGCCGGGTCGCGCTCTCAACACCGAGCAGCTGACCTATCTGCGCGTCGGCGTAAGCGACCAACCCGGTGTCTTGGCGGCGGTTACGACGAAGGCAAGCGAGTTGCTCGTCAACATCTACGACATCGAAATTGCCCACGGCATTGAAGGCACGGGCGGCACCTTGCTCCTAGCGATCGACGAAGCGCAAGTCACACTGTTCGCCTTGGCGTTGCGCAACTCAGGTTTCACCGTGGGAATTGAGTCGTGAGCGTTGAGCGCGTCGAGCCGGCAGCCCACCTGCGTGGTTCGCTGCGCGTGCCCGGTGACAAGAGCATCTCGCATCGGGCACTGCTCTTGAGCGCGCTCGCGTCAGGCAAGAGCGTGATCAGCGGGCTTTCACGAGGCATGGACGTCTCCGCGACGAGAACAATTGTGACCCAACTGGGGGCACTCGTGCGCGACGAAGATGGCGACGTCGTGGTAAGCGGTCCCTCGAACGGACTCGTCCGCTCTCCACGGGTGCTCGATTGCGAGAATTCGGGCACGACGATTCGTTTGCTGTGTGGCGTGCTGGCGGGACTCGAAGGTCGTCATGAGCTCATCGGTGACGCCTCACTCTCGAGGCGCCCCATGGACCGCGTGGCAATTCCGTTGGAACAAATGGGCGCGCGGGTCATTGGCGTGGGCGAGCGACGCACTCCACCCCTCACCATCGAAGGTCATCGACCGCTAGATGCCGTGGACTATCTCGTGCCACAACCAAGTGCCCAAGTCAAGTCCGCGATTCTCTTTGCGGGACTCAGCGCGGCGGGCACCACGACCGTGCGTGAGCGAGTGCGTACGCGCACCGCGACCGAGGACATGTTCGCCGTCAGTGGTGTCACGGTACGCAGCGCGAACGACGGCGCCGGACGAATCGTCACGGTCCAGCCAGGTCGTCCCCAGTGCCGCCATTGGCGCGTGCCCGGCGATCCTTCACAAGCGGCTTTTTTTGCGGTGCTCGCCGCGATCCACCGCGACGCCGCTCTCGAGGTGCTGTCGCTCGACGCGAGCGTCGAGCGGGTTGGCTTCGTGAGCGTCCTCCAACGAATGGGCGCACGCGTCGAATTGGTCGAACACGGCACCATTACCTCACTGCGGGCCGAGTCATCAATGTTGCACGCCTGCGAAGTGCACGCGCACGAAATTCCCTCCGTCGATGAGGTACCCATTTTGAGCGTGGCAGCCGCCGCGGCTTCAGGAATCAGCGTATTTCGCGAGATGAGTGAACTGCGCGTCAAAGAGTCCGATCGATTCGAAGGATCACTTCGTCTAGCCCTCGCACTGGGCGCACGAGCGTGGACCGAAGGTGACGACCTGTTCATCGAAGGGCTCGGCACGGCGGAGCGGTTCAGCGACTTCACCTTCGACGCGACGCTCGATCATCGTATGGTCATGGCCGCCGCGGTGGCTGGATGCGCCGGAAGAGGCGCCTCGATTCTCGGTGCTGAGACGGTGGCGTCGAGTTACCCAACTTTTTTTCGCGACCTAGCATTGCTCCAATGAGTGAGCTGATTGTCGCGATTGACGGACCAGCTGGTTCAGGTAAATCAACGGTCGCCCGAGCGCTCGCGGCTCGCTTGAACTGGTCGTTCCTCGACACCGGTGCGATGTATCGCGCCATCACCGTTGAAGCGCTCACGCGTGGCCTCGACGTTCACGACGAAGACGCACTGGGCGCCCTGAGCGCCACTTCGGTCGTGCGCACCTTGCCGCGCGTGGTCGTGAATGGGCGCGACGTGGAAGATGAAATACGTTCAGAGCGAATCAACCAGGCCGTGTCAGTGGTCGCGGCAAATCCGACCGTACGCGCCACGATGGTGGCGCGCCAACGGGAGTTCGCACACGCGCAACCCCGAGGCACGGTGGTCGAGGGT
>NCBD01000159.1 GCA_002255315.1 Actinobacteria bacterium 21-64-8
AGGCGCTCGACGAACCTGGTGAGCTCCACGGCGCGCCGCGTTACCTGATTAGCCGTGACGTGATCGGGGTGACCGTAAAAGCCTGTCTCGTCGTAGGTCACGACTACCGTCGCCTCGAGCTCATCCAAGAGCGCGGCGAGCGTGCGTGCGCTGGCGTCGAAATTGACGTTGACGAAGGCGTCGGGGTGCGCGTTCTGGGGCCAGCCCACCATGCCCGAGTCGCGATAACCCAAGTTCACGACCCGCGAGAAACCCAAGACGGTGGCCGCTCGCACCAGTTCACCCGCGCGCGTGGCCGCCGTGGCCAACTCGTCGTGGTCGGGACTATCGCCCGAGTTCGCACCCGGGTCCAGACCGAGCTGACCGGTCGTACACGTTACCAACGTGACCTTCACGTCGTCGTTAGCGTAGTGGCGCGCACTGCCCGCGCCAAAGAGTGCCTCGTCGTCGGGGTGGGCGTGGACGAAAACGAGCGAGCGAGCGACGGTCACGAACGAAGACTAGGAGGTGGCCAGTTGCACGACGCGCACGACGAGCAAGATTCCCGCGGTCGCCAGGTAGATTCCGTTGGCCATCAGCAGCACCCGACGGGCGCGCGAAGGCTTGGGTGTTTCCAACAGCGCCAGTCGAGGCATGCGCCAGTCGAGTCGATCGCCGTCGTACACCACGGGGGGCGCACTACGACGCAGTCCAATCGGCAGTCCGACCACGAGACCCACGCCCGCAATGGCGCCCAACCACGTCAGCAGCGCGACGACGTTCACCGAACTAAAGAGCGTCGAGACCATCAACACCACTGACAAGACGACCAGTACCACGACGATGATCACGGCGACGACGTTGAGCCACTTGGGGTTCACCCACGGACCAAGCGCCTCACGATCATTGGCGAGTAATAGGACGAAAATGGTCGTCGTGGGCAACATCAGCCCACACAGCGCTTGGACCGCGAGCGTGATGATGCCCAAAGGAGCTCCGGGGAGCAACGTCACCACGCCGGCCACGGCGAGCAGCCCCGCGAAGAGTCCGTAGAAACCCTTCGCTTCGCGCAGAGGCACGTTCAGCCCCTTACTGGCGCGGCCCGACAGATCGCCCACGGCGTAGCTACTGGCGAGGGTCACGACGGCCGCGCCAATAATCGAGGCGTTCAGCAACACGATCGCGAAGAAGTCGCCCGTCCCGTGTCCGACGAATCGTTGCAGTCCACGCGCGACGTCCAGTGACGAGGTAAAGGCATTCGTGCCCCCGTGGCTCGAAAGTCCCGCGGCCGTCACGGCGGTCAAGACGGTGGCGACCGTCACGACGATGAACGAGCCAATGATGGTGTCGACGCGCTCGTAATTGAGCCAACGCGGAGTAATGCGCTTATCAACGATATTGCTCTCTTGAAAAAACAACTGCCACGGCGCGACGGTGGTGCCGATAATGGAGATAATCAGCAAGACGCCCGCCGACGAGATACCCCCGCGCATCGCGACGTGGCTGAGTCCGTGCGATATCGAACCCGACGACACGTGCGCGCGAAGTACCAGCGGTATGACCAACAAGTTGACCGCGACGAAGAGCATCATGAAGCGCTCCCAGCGCCGAAACGATCCCGTCGCCGTCACGGCGAAGAGGGCCACCACCGCGACGGGCACCGAAAGGTAGGGACTCACGCCGAAGTAGCGCATCGACAGCGACACACCGATGAATTCGGTGATGATGATCAAAAAGTTCAGGACCAGAATTGACGAGATCGCTACGTTGCCCCACCGCCGACCAATTCGTTCGCGAATCAGTCGGCCGTGGCCGATACCCGTCACGACCCCCAGTCGCGCAACCATCTCTTGATTGACCACGAGCACCGGGATGAGCAGCGGCAGGGTCCACAGCAGCGAGTAACCAAAGTTCTGACCGGCCTGGGCGTAGGTCGACACACCGCCGGCGTCGTTGTCACCAATCATGACGATGAGGCCCGGTCCAATAATCGCGAGCAACGTCAACACGCGCGCGCGCAGCCCGCGTCGTGCGCCTTCGTCGTGGTTCGCAATCGTGCCAAAGGCCCCCGAAATCTGGGTCTCGTCGAGTCGCTCGCGCTTCATCTCACCTCCTTTCATCGTGTCGTGGTCGTAGGGCGTTTCGACCGCGTCGCGACTAGGAGAGTGAGTACTCCCCGCTCGCGCGCGGTCGTGTCGACGCGTGATGCGTCATGGGGCTGGTACTAGGGGGTTTCAGACAGACCTCCTTAGAACACGACCTCGTTGGCGACGACGCGTCATCACTCCTCCACCGCGCCCACGCCAAACTCGCTTCGCCAGCCCTGGGGCAGGAGCTCTTCGAGTAGGTCATCAACCGTCACGACACCGACCATGCGGCCGTGCTCGTCGTCAAGCACCGGCAAGACCGTCAAATTGAAATCCCTCATCTTCCTCGCCACACGCATGACGTCCCAGTGGGGGTGTACGTGGGCGAGTTGCGTGCGCGCGACGGACAGGGCCAGTTCGTTCGCGCGCGCGCGCACCAGGGGTGCAATGGCCGCTGAACCAATGGGCTGGCCCGATTCGTCGAGGAGAAACACACTCTGGAGCGATTCGGCCGGTACCGACGAGGCGCGAATCGCTTCGAGTGCGTCGGCGAC
>NCBD01000032.1 GCA_002255315.1 Actinobacteria bacterium 21-64-8
CTACGAGCTTGACACCCTGTCCTTTGCCGACTTGGTCCATCCGAGCCGACTCGACGAATCACGCGACCGTTTTGCCAGAGCGCTGAGTGGCGTCGTTCAACGCTTCGATTCAAGCGGTGTTCGTAAATCCGGTGAAATCTTCGACGTCGATGTCACCAACATTCCGATGCGAGATTCGTCCGGCGTCATCACGGCAGTGATTGGCATTGCGCGCGACATCACTGAACAACGTCGTCTGGTGGAGCGCCAGATAGCGCACGCCTCGATTGATCAATTGACGACTCGCATTGCTCGAGTCGCCGGATGGTCCATCGACGTCGCGACTGAAACGGTGCAGTGGAGCGACGACTTAATGACGCTGCTGAACTTTCGATTGACCGATGTGGCGACGCTCGAACTCGCGCTCCAACAGTTCGCCGAGAGCGATCACGCCTTGGTCTCGGCGAACTTTCGACGCTGTATCGACGACGGTGTCCCCTTTGACGTACACGCTCGAATTCGAGATGGGCACGGCAATTTCTTGGACGTTCGCCTGATTGGTGAACCGGTGTATGACGACCACGGGAGTATCACGAGCATCGTGGGCGTGTTGCACGACGTCACCTCTTTTTTGCAACAGCGTGCGGCGATAGAAAAGTTGAACGATCGAATCTGGGAGACCATGAACGGCGTTCGCGCCGGCTTGCTGTTCATTAATCGCGATTGGTTCGTCGAATACGTCAACGATGCGGCGACCGAAATATTGGGAATCGATCGCGAGACCCTACTGACCACTTCGGTGCAAACCCTCATTGAACAACGTCCTGACCCTGACAACCGCGCGCTGTACGAACGCGCCATGAATCTCGGCGAGTACGGCTCGAGGGCGGTTTTTATTCCGCGTCTCCAACGCTGGTACGAGATTGCCGCGTATCCGGCGCGTGAGGGCATCGTGGTCTCGGCACACGACGCCACGATGGAGCGTGAAGCACGTCAGCGAGAGCTCGTGAGTAACGAGCAGGCCAATCTTTTAAGCCAAATGGTGGAGCTCTCACACGAAGCCGTGATAATGCGCAACTTCGAAACGGGTGTGAGCTACTGGAATAAATCGGCCGAGGACCTCTACGGCTGGACCTTCGAAGAAGTCGTTGGTCGCGACCTTATGGAGCTCCTGTACCGCGACCCCGAGGATGGTCGATACGCGGCTGAATCGTTGTTGCGTCACGGTACGTGGATTGGCGACCTTGAGCATCGAACGAAGAGTGGAGCGTCGGTGGTCGTGCACGCTCGTTGGCAGTTAGTTCGCGACAACGAAGGCGTGCCAATTGGTGCTTTCGGGGTTAATCGAGACGTGACCAACGAACGCCGCGAACGAGAGCAACACGCGCGCAATCAGCGCATCGACAGTATCGGCACGCTGGCTAGTGGCATTGCGCACGATCTCAATAACATTTTGACGCCCGTACTCTTATCGCTCGAAGTGTTGGGGCGCGAACAGCACTCACCCGAGCTGCGTGAGCTCGTCCGTTCGATCGAGAATCGAGTGAATCGCGGAGCCGACATGATTCGTCAAGTCCTGTCGTTCGCGCGCGGGCTCGAGGGCGAGCGCGAGGTAGTTCAAACGAGTGACCTACTTCATGACGTGTTTCGATTGACTCGCGAAACGCTGCCCAAGAATATTGAGGTTCGTCTGCACGTCGACGATGAGCTGTGGCCCGTGCTCGGCGACGCAACGCAACTCATGCAAGTCTTACTGAACCTCATTACGAATGCGCGTGACGCGATGCCCGACGGAGGCGTGCTTGAAGTAAGTGGTCGTAACGCATACGGCGACGACGCCGGTCGGATCGCGACGGATCTCGACGGAGCACGTTTTGTCTATTTGGAGGTAACCGACACGGGTGCGGGTATGAGCAGCGCGGAGCTGGGACGAATCTTTGAACCGTTCTATTCGACCAAGAATATTGGCGCCGGTACCGGACTGGGACTTTCCACCTCGCAAGCAATTGCGAAGTCCCACGGCGGTCGCCTGGAAGTGAGCAGCGTGCGCCACAAAGGTTCGCGCTTCACTTTCATTGTTCCCGCGACCGAACTCAAACCCACGACAGTCGACGTGGATACTTCACTCGAGGCGCCCCTTGAACCATCGGTTCTCGCGAGTCGGCAGTTCCGGGTCCTTGTCGTCGACGATGAGCCCGAGATTGCGTCGATGTTCGAAACCATCTTGCGCCTCGATGGCTACGACGTCGACGTGGCCCATGACGGGTCTGAAGCACTCGACGTGGTGGAGCGTGCCCACGCGCCCTACGACGTCATCGTCACCGATCTCAACATGCCTCGCGTGAGCGGCGACGTCTTCGCCCAAACGGTCATCGCTCGCGGCGTTCCCAGTCGTTTCGTCTTTATGAGTGGCCTCAACGTTCCCGATACCCTGCGCGGTGAAGAGGTTTTTCGCCACTCGGTCTTTCTTGAGAAACCCTTTCCTTCGAGTGCGTTACTCGGGGCGTTGCGCACCATGCTCCAAGGCGACGAGCGTCTCTCGTAGACGAGTTTGAAAATGTGAGGTTCAGCCCCGTTGGTCGGGAAGGCGGGATTCGAACCCGCGGCCTCCTGGTCCCAAACCAGGCGCGCTAACCAAGCTGCGCTACTTCCCGAGGCATCCATGCTCGCACATCGACGGACGTCGAATCGTCTGCGTAGGCTGGCGCGCGGAGGTGCGAGGTGGCGTACGAATGGATCACTGAGGCGCTCGAAGAGACTTGGGGCGCGCTGGAGCGACTGATGGACCCCCAACCAGCGTCCGCCTACGAGCGCCAAACGTGCTGTCCCGGGTGGAGCGTTCGCGATATTTTGAGTCACCTCATTGGCTTTGAATTGATGTTGCGCGGCGAGCCCGTTCCTGCTCGCGAGGGTCCGTTGCCCGAACACGTGCGAAACGTCGTGGGCGAGCTCAATGAAGCCTTCGTTGAGGCGTATCGCCAGGTACCAGGGCCCGAAGTGCTCGAACTTTTTAGGCGTACGACGCGCACCTCTCTCGAACACCTGCGTTCCTTGAGTGACGAGGCGTGGAGCAAAGTGGGCTGGAGCCCCGAGGGTGATCGCCCCTACTTCCGATTTATGGAGACGCGGGTCCTCGATAGTTGGATTCACTTGCAGGACGTTCGCGACGCCCTGCTCGAGCCAGCCGATGACCACGGCAGTGGCGAAGAGATCGTCGTGAATCGCTTCGAATCGGCGTTGCCCTTCGTCCTAGGCAAAAAGATGCACGCCCCTGACGGCACGGTCTTGCGTCTCAACCTCAGCGGGCGACTCGCTCGCTCCGTCGTAATCGGTGTCGAGGTGGGCCGCGCCAGAGCGCTCGACGAGCCGGTTCGCGACGTGACTCTTGAAGTGACGACGCCCGTTGCGCTGTTCTGGCGTCGCGCTGCGGGGCGAATCAGCGCGGAAGCCTTCTTGAGCGCGTCAGCGACGCAGGTGCGCGGCAACGCACTGAAGGCTCGGGACTTCGCTGAGGCGTTGGCAATCATGATTTAGGGGTCGTCCGAGGAGCCGGTAGGCTTTATTTCCCTATGCGCGCCACCGTAACCACCGTCGACAACAACAAAGTCAAACTCGCCGTCGAGATTGACGAAAACGAGATGGCCCGAGCCATTGACGAGGCGGCGAAGAAACTGGGCCAACAGGTCACCATTAAGGGGTTTCGCAAGGGCAAAGTGCCAAAGAACGTCCTCATCGCACACCTGGGGGGCGTGGGAGCGTTGCGCGCCGAAGCCATCCGCGACGCACTGCCCAACTTCTACGCGCACGCCGTGGCTGACACGCTGATTGACCCAATTGCCCAACCCGACATCAACATTACGGCCGGCGAGGACGAAGGAGTCCTCGCCTTTGACGCCGAGGTCGAGGTTCGGCCCGAGGTGCAAATCGACGGGTACCGCGCGCTGCGCGTAACGATTCCCTCGCCGCTCGTGACCGACGACGAAGTGAACGTGCAGATCGATCGATTTCGCGAGACCGACGCCGTCTTGGTAGACGTTGATCGACCCATCGTGACGGGCGATCTGGTGACGATGGACGCCCACGTCGAACAGATCGCCACGGACGTCGAGCCCTTAGACATGAGCGACTACATGTACACCGTCGGCTCAGGAGTCATCACTGATGGCGTCGACGAGCTGATCGTGGGCATGCGCGCGGGCGAAGAGCTCAAACTCAACGGCAACGTGGGCGAGGGCGTCGTCGCCACCTACCAGCTGACACTGAAAAAAGTGCAAGAGCGCGAACTGCCCGAACTCACCGACGAGTGGGTGGAAGAAAATACCGAATGGACGAGTGAAGCCGAGATGCGTGAGGCGATTGCCGATCAAATGCGCCGCCGCCGCGTCGTCGAAGCACAGATGTCCCAACGCGACGCGGCGTTGCTGGGACTTAGTGATTTGCTGGCCGACGTCGAACTACCCCCAGCACTCGTGGACGACGAAACCAATGAACGCCTGCACGATCTTGGGCACCGGCTCGAACAGCAAAAGCTAACGCTCGAAACGTTCATGCAGGTTACCAACCAAACGCCCGAGCAGCTCCTCGAAACCCTTCGCGCCGACGCGGCGCGAGCGGTGCGCGTCGACCTCGCGCTGCGCGCGCTCGTGCGCCAAGAGAACCTCGAGCCAACTGACGACGAGGTCGAACGCGAACTCGTGACGACGGCCGAGTCAATGAACGTCGACGCGGACGTGTTGCGAGCCAATCTTCGCGACACCGGACGGGTGATTACGTTTCGTTCGGAGGTGGCCAAGATGAAGGCGTCTCGCTGGCTGATGGCGAACGTGATTTACGTAGATCCCCAAGGTGTCGATATTGATCCGGCGCTGTTGGCGAAGGATCAGTCCAGCGACTTTGACGCCTAAGGTAGGACCGTGAACGACAACTACCGAGCGCAGAACTATCTCGTCCCGACGGTCGTGGAATCGTCGAATCGTGGTGAACGCGCCTACGACCTTTACAGCCGCCTGCTGCGCGAGCGCATCATTTTTTTGGGCACGCCCATTGACGACGCGGTGTCGAATTTGATTTGCGCGCAGATGCTCTTTCTCGAGTCCGAAGATCCCGACAAGGACATCAATCTCTACATCAACTCGCCCGGCGGTGACATTACGGGGCTGTTGGCGATCTACGACACGATGAAGTACATCAAACCGGCCGTGTCGACGTTCTGCTTCGGCCAAGCCGCCTCGGCGGCGGCGGTGTTGTTAGGTGCGGGCGCTAAGGGCAAGCGCTACGCCTTGCCTCACGCACGAGTCTTGCTGCACCAACCGTGGGGTGGGGTCGGCGGACAGGCCTCCGACATTGAAATCCAGGCCCGTGAAATCCTACGAATGAAGGACATGCTTAATTCGATGCTGGCCGCCGACACCGGTCAAACGGTGGAGCGGATCACCAAAGACACGGACCGCGACTTCATTATCAGTGCCGCCGAAGCCGTGGAATACGGCCTCATCGACGAAGTTATCTCGGCGCGGGTCTAGGTACCTCCTTCGAAGAGGTTCGCCTCGTAGGATGGACGAGTCCGCTCGTGTCGGAGGGAATCCGTGGCAAAGTTTGGTGAGGGCAGTGACCTGATTAAGTGCAGCTTCTGCGCGAAGGGTCAAAAGCAGGTGAAGAAGCTCATCGCGGGTCCGAGCGTGTACATCTGCGACGAGTGCATCGATCTCTGTAACGACATCATCGCGGACGAGTTTGGTGATCGTCCCGAGTTCGTGCTGGACGAGTTGCCCACTCCGCGTGAAGTTTCGGCCTTTTTAGACGAATTCGTGATTGGTCAACTCGAGGCCAAGAAGATTCTTTCGGTCGCGGTCTACAACCACTACAAGCGCATTCAAACGGGTCCGTTGCACGACGACGACGTCGAAGTAGCCAAGTCCAACGTCTTGCTGCTCGGTCCCACGGGCTGTGGCAAGACCTTTCTCGCCCAGACTCTGGCGCGTATGTTGAACGTTCCTTTCGCGATCGCGGACGCGACGGCGCTCACCGAGGCCGGCTACGTGGGCGAAGACGTTGAAAATATCCTCTTGAAACTGCTCTCGGCCGCGGACTTTGACGTCAAGCGAGCCGAACGCGGCATCATCTATATCGACGAGATAGACAAGATTGCGCGCAAGGCCGAGAACCCCTCGATTACGCGTGATGTCTCAGGCGAGGGCGTGCAACAAGCGCTGCTCAAGATTCTCGAGGGCACGGTGGCGAGCGTGCCGCCCCAGGGCGGACGCAAACATCCCCACCAAGAGTTCATCACCATTGATACCTCGAACATTTTGTTTATTTGCGGTGGCGCCTTCGCGGGTCTTGAAGAGATTATTGAGCGTCGACTCGGTAAGAAGTCAATGGGCTTTAACCAACCCGTCGAGTCGCGGCGTAAGGGCGATCTCGAACTCTTCCGACACGTCCTACCCGAAGATCTCGTGAAGTTTGGCCTCATCCCAGAGTTCATTGGACGCTTGCCAATCGTGGGAGCAGTGCGACAGCTCGATCGCGCGATGCTCATCAGTGTTTTGACCGAACCTAAGAACTCGCTGGTGCGACAGTTCCAGCAGGTTCTCGCGATGGACGGCGTTGAGCTCGTCATCGAAGACGAAGCGCTCGGCGCCATTGCCGACCTGGCACTCGAGCGCGGAACTGGCGCGCGCGGACTTCGTTCGATACTTGAGCACGTGCTACTCGAACCCATGTACGACGTCCCCGGAAGAAGCGACGTCGTACGCTGCGTGGTCACGGCCGCTTCGGTCCGCTCAAACGAAGCACCGACCTACGAGATGCGTAAGACGACGAAAACTCGACGCGCGAGTTAATCCGTGCGTTTTTTGTCGTACGACGAGGCACTGGCGTGGCTCGAAAATCACGTTGACTTTGAGCGCGTCGCTCCGAATCGTCAAGTTGAGCCGAGCTTGGCGCCGATCGTGGACACGCTGGCTTTGTTCGCTGATCCCCACCGCGACTACCCCAGCGTCCACATTACGGGTACGAACGGCAAAGGAACCACGACGACGTTGGCGAGTGCACTGCTACACGCGACGGGGCTACGAGTGGGGACGTTTACGAGTCCCGATCTGCACGCCGTGAATGAACGCATCGCCGTTAATGGCGAACCTATTGATGACGCTGCCTTCATCGGACTCTTCGAGCGCTTGAGCGACGTCGAGCAGGTGAGCGGTATCGCCTTAACGCGGTTTGAACTTCTGACGGTCGCGGCGCTGCTGCACTTTTCGGACGAAGGCGTCGACGTCGCCGTGATCGAAGTGGGGATGGGCGGAACGTGGGATTCGACCAACGTCATTGACGGCGACGTGAGCGTTCTGACCAACGTCGATCTCGATCACACGGCCGTGCTCGGCACCACGATTGGCGCGATTGCCCTCGACAAAGTGGGCATATTTCGGGCGGGCGGTATCGCGATTGTGGGCACGACGAACGCCATCGTCGTCGAGATCGCCACCGAACGCGCTGCGCAGCTCGGTGCAGAATTTTGGCTGATGGGGGATCGTTTTTCACTTGAGCGAAATGATCTCGCCCTCGGTGGACGCGTCGTCACGGTGCGCACCCCCTTCGCGACCTACGAGGACGTGCTGGTCTCTCTTCACGGTATTCATCAAGGGGTCAACGCGGCGACCGCGATTACCGCCGCCGAGGCGTTTCTCGGGCGCGCGCTGGGCGAGGACGTCGTGCACTCAACGCTGGCTCACGCGCGCATGCCGGGTCGCATGGAGGTGATCGCGAGAAATCCCACCGTGGTGGTCGACGGCGCGCACAATCCCGCTGGCATGCGAGCTCTCGTCGCGACACTTGACGGCGCCTTTGACATTCGCGGTGAGCGGCGTTGCGTGTTGGGCATGTTGACCGGTCGCGACCTCGACGACATGATCGCGCCCTTGCTAGGTGCGGGCTTCAGTGAGTTTCATTGTTGTGCGCCGAACTCGCCACGAGCCATGCCCGTCGACGACGTCGTCGCGGCCCTGCGTCGTTATGGTGCGACGGCGATGCGTCATCCAAGTGGTGTGGCGGCGCTCGCGCACGCGAAGGAGCGATCGAGCGACGACGACCTAATCGTCGTCGCGGGAAGCCTCTACCTCGTCGCCGAAGTTCGCGGCGAAGTGCTGCACGTCGCGTCGCGTCACCGTTGGTAAGACGAACTAGGCTGGCCCGTCGTGGATAGAACGCTCATCATCGTAAAACCCGACGGCGTGCAACGTGGTTTAGTGGGCGTCATTCTCGAACGTTTCGAAGCACGAGGACTGCGTCTCGTCGCGGGCGAGGAGCTGCACGTGCACCGCGTCGCCGGCCTGCAGGGCGAACGTGCCGAGGTTGAGCATCACCGCCGTGGCGAACTCCGGTACCCCCGCGGCGAGCTTCTCCATCACGGGAAGCTCCGAACGGCCGTCGCGCATCACCTTCCAGAGCTTGAGCGTCACCGACTGCAGCGCATGGTCGTCGCTGGCGAGCAACTGCAGTTCGACCTTGTCGGTCGCCTGAACGAGCGAGTCGCTCGCCGGCGCGAGGATTTCGGCGCTGGGCGCGGAATCGGGCACCACCTCGACGACGAGCGGCGGCGGCACGTCGGCGATCGCCGTCGTGCGTCCGCGCGCGCTCCACGCCCAGCTGCCGCTCTCGCGCGGCGTCATGCGGCCGTTGAACCGGCGGTCGGCCGGCGCGAGGCGCACCGAGTCGCGTCCCTGCGCGAGCGTGACGCTCGCCAGCGGCTCCGAGGCGTGCCCGTCGATGCGCAGTTCCGTGCCACGTGGCACACGCAAGCCGGCGTCGCCGGGCAGCGTTTCCGTGGGCTTGTGCAGGTACGACGGATACACGGCCCGCACCGCGATATCGCCCAGGAACGGCCGGTCGACGACGCGCACCACCGCGGTGTCGCTCGTCGCGCGTCCATCGCTCGCCACGAGCGTCAGGTCGGCGTCGAGCGGTCC
>NCBD01000033.1 GCA_002255315.1 Actinobacteria bacterium 21-64-8
TTTGTCGACGTTGACCACCTCAAAGGGCTGTCCCGGCGCCGCCACCTCCGCGATCGCCTCTTCAATACTTCGCACTCGTGTACCCCCGCCGATGAGAAAATCTTTCCTAGCAAACTAGTCAAGATGGTGCACACCACTCGCGCAGCTCGAACGTACACTTTTTCCAACTCTAGGAGTCGCGATGTCCCACGGTCACTACCCAATGTTCGAAATCTTCGTTTCGACGCTCTATCTCGCCATCATGGTGCTGTGGATTGTGCTCGTCGTACACATCTTGGCCGACGTCGTGCGCAGTCACGATCTCTCGGGTGGCGCCAAGGCGGCGTGGGTCGCACTCATTCTCGTGTTGCCATTCGCCGGCTGCCTCGTCTACTTCATCATCCGAGGTGGCACCATGCACGATCGTCACCTTCACGCCCTGCAGAGCCAACAACTCGCCTTCGAGGACTACATTCGAACGGTCGCCAACTCCAAGGAATAGTTCAAGTGACGGGTGTCGCTCGCACCGAAGCGGTGGCCTTGTCGGCCATGCGCTCCACCGTCTTCGTTACCGTCGACACGACCGTCAACAGTTCGACGCGAGCGCGCTCGGCCTCCTTCGACAGTCCACAAAGGTGATCAACGTCCCACAGACTTAACACCGGGGTTAATACGTCCTTGACGTACTGCCCGAGGCCATAGATACCTTCGCGCGCGATTCGTACCGCGTGGCGAGTGAAGGCGGGGATTCCCGTGCCCGGCATCGCAAAGGTGCTCACCTGGCGCGCCACCGCGATCGTCATTGCGGACGGGTCAATCGCGAAGGCCGCGAGCGTGAGGTCACGGTAAAAGAGGTAGTGCTTCGTTTCGTCGCCGGCAATGAGTCCGAGTACATTGCGACCCATTTTGTCGTCCTTGGGGAGCTTCGCTCCGGTATTGCGGTGAGCAATCTGAGTGGCGCGCTCTTGAAACGACACGTAAGCAATCATTTCGGCAAAATCGGGGTGACGTGGTACTTCGGCGCGCGTCATCTGTACGCGGCGTCCGTCTTCGAGCAACGTGGGATTGATGCAGCGACTCACGTGCACCCAGTCGCGCATGATCATCGAGTGACGATTCTCTTCCATCGTCCACTGGTAACTCCAGTCACGAATTGGGTGGCGCTCGGGCGCGTGCGAGAGAATCGAGTCCGTGTAGTACGGCAGATTGTCTTCGGTCAATAGGTTGACGTAAATCGAACTTCGCACGCCTTCGGCCACCGGGTAGTCCTCGGGCGCCCAAGGTCGCGCTTCGAAACTCTCACCCTGGCCCCAATCAATTTGCTCGTGGGGATACCAGTCACGAGGAGACTCCAGGTGACGGTTATACAGTCGCTCGACGTCAGGAGCAAGCTCTGACAGCAGGTCGACGCGACTAGTGGGGAGTCGTTTGTTCACTTCGTTGTGGGCCTCTCAATTGGTCCGACAGTTACTCCCAACCCTAACCTTTACAACTCGACGACAATCATTGACTTTGTGCGGATTTGCACAAAGCCTGAACTACCCTGGTCACCTCGTGAAACTCCTCAACACGCTCGTTCCGGCCGATTTCCGTGCCGCGGTGACCTGGCCCGTGCGCCGGTTCTACGCCTGCACGTTCATTAACTGCTTTGGCTTCGGGCTGATTTTGTCGTTGTTTGTTGTCTACTTACACAACGTTCGGGGATTCTCCGAGGGCTTCGCCACCCTCTTATTGGCCGTGAGTTCGGTCGTGGGCCTCGCGACGGCCCCTCTGTGGGGAACGTTCATCGACCGCTTCGGGCCGGTGCGCGTGTCGCTGGTGTCGAGCGTGCTGGACGCGGGCGCCCTCGTCTACTGGGCCTTCGTGCACACGAGTCTCGAAGCATTCATTGCCGCGCTCATGCTCGCGGTCGTGGGCGGTGCGGGCTGGGGCCCTGGGACCGTGCTCATGGCTCGACTAGTTGCGGAGGAGCATCGCCAGCGCGCCTTTGGCGTCAACTTCATGCTGGTGAACTTAGGTATTGGTTTTGGCGGCCTCGTGTCGGCGTCGGTCGTCGACCTCCACCACCCCGGGACGTTCGAAGTGCTCTACGTCGCCAACGCCTTCATCATGCTCGTGGGTGCGGCGCTTTTTTTCACGCTCTTGAGCTACGGAGGGCCCGTCAACGAGCACCACGATGATCCAAAACTCCGCGACGAGGGTTGGCGTGAGGTGCTCGCCGATCGTCGACTCGTTCGCTACGTGGTCGCCGCGGTGTGTTTGATGCTGGGCGGTTACGGCGCCATTGACACTGGACTCAGTCTCTTCGTCGTGAACAACCTGCACGTCTCGGTGCACAGCATTGGAATCATCTTCTTCTTTAATACCTCGACGATCGTGCTGGCCCAGCTGTCCATGCTGAACCGCATCGAGGGGCACAGTCGCGCGCGGATATTGGCGCTCGTGGGGGTCTGCTGGTTTGTCTTTTGGGTAATTCTCGCCTCGGCACTCGCGCTGCCGAAGTTTCTCGCGATTGCGTCGATTTGTGTCGCGATGGTCGTCTTCGCCATTGGCGAGATCATGTTCCAACCCGTTGGCAACGCGATGGTCAACGAGATGGCTCCCGAACACCTCCGCGGTCGCTATAACGCCGCGGGCAGTTTCGCCTGGGGTGTCTCGGGCACCTTGACTCCCGCGTTGACGTCGATCTACTTCAGTTTTCACTTCGGGAACTGGTGGCCCATCGGCACGGGCGTCACGGCCCTGGTCGGTTCCGCGATGATGTTGAATCTGCGCCGCTCGCTCAGCGCGAAAGAAGACGGCCGTGTCGCGGTCGCCTAACGCATGACCCTTCGTCGAATCAACGCCCACGACGCACACGCGTTTGGTCAGTGGTTCGAGGTCTTGCGTCGAAGCGAGCACGATCGAAACGGCGGCGTCGAAGACGGCTGGCTACCCGATGAAATACGAGCACGATCCCTTGACGCGACCGCGTCGACGTACTTACAGCTGTTCGCCTTCGAGGTCGACGGGGCAATCGTTGCCGTCGCGTGGCTCGAGGTCACCCGCGACGACAATTTGACGTCGGCCTATGCAACTCTCGAGGTCGACCCCGCTCATCGGCGCCGCGGTCACGGAACGCGCGCGCTCGAGGCCCTCGAGCGGACCGCCGTCGCCCAAGGTCGACGCACGCTGGTCGTCGCGACGAAGGAGACCAAGCACGAGTGGGGCCGCAGCGCGTCACGCTTCTTCGCCCCCCGCCACGGCTACCTCGTAAGTGAAGAGAACGTCGAACGCGACCTCGAGTGGCCACGGCCCCCTGGCGCGCTCGACGAACTCAACGCCCGGTGGCTGCCCTACGCGCACGACTACGAGATTCTTTCCTGGCGAGGTGCCATCGACGATGCCTTCGTCGAGGACCGTGCCCACCTGTCGAGCGTGATGCCCGTTGAAGCGCCCCACGGAAGTCGCCCCGTCGAGGCCGAACACTGGGACGCTCAGCGCGTACGAACACACGAACACACCGTTGACGCCATGGGTCGTGACTTACTAGTCAGCGTCGCACGGCATCGGGCAAGTTCGCGGCTCGTAGGCTTTAGTGAGCTCACCGTCTCGCGTGAGCGACCTGGTCTCGCCTACCAATGGGACACGCTCGTGCTGCGCACGCACCGAGGACACCGACTCGGCGGCCTCATGAAGGTGGCGAACCTGGGTCAACTCGAACGTTTCAACTACGCCACGACGCGCGTCGTTACCTTCAACGAAACCTCTAATTTCGCCATGATTAACGTCAACGAGCAACTCGGCGCGACCACCGGTGGTGGCTACGTACTCTGGGTCAAGTACTTCAAATAAGCGCGGGATCGAGAAAATCGAGTGAGCGACGAGGAATATGAATCCACCCCTCCACCGCCGCACGCGACTGGCGTAGGCAACGAGCGCACTAATCAGCGCGTCAAACACGTGATCAGAGGCGACGCACGCCTCGAGTAGTTCGGGCGCGAGGTGCAGCCACGGAGCTCGACCGAGGAGTGATGCAAGCATGCACTCGCGCTGCGCGCGTTGTTCGGAGCGCTTGCGTGCCGTCGTCGCCCCCTTGTAGGTCGCACGGCCCTGAAGGAGTTGCCACGCGTGGAGCGCGGGGCGCGGGTAGACCTCGACGAGTCGACCAGTACCGTCGCGTGGTTGCGGTGCACCCCACATCGCGGCCCACTGGACCTGCAGACCGGCGGCGCGCATCGCGACGCCGCCAATCAAATCGGCCGACACCGACAAAGGTGACGTGCCAGTCGTCTCTTTGACGAAGCGATCAGTCTCGCAGGCGCCGTGACGCTTGATTGCCTTGACAAAATCAACCGGCCAACCGAGCGGCGCGTCGAGACCGACGACGGTGTGGCGATCCACTAGCGACACGAGCGTCGCGTCGTCGGCGGCGCTAACGCCCGCGAGAGAAGCATCTAGGGAGTCGGTTCGTAGATCAAGGAGCGCGACGCCCGTATTCTGCGGACGTACCGCAAGGTCTACGCCAAGGAACCTGCGTCGCTGCACGTCCTTAGACTCGTAGTCCCTCAACAACGAGGCGACGCGCCGCGTCGTCAAGGTGATAGGGCACGTAGAGCCCAGCGCGCGTCACCACGTCACCGAAGCGCGCGAGCAACGCGGGTGCGACCTCGGGCACTTCGGCGACGATGGAAAAAGCGTCGAGAACCTCGTCGCTGATGAGCGTACCCATTTCAACCCAGGCACCTCGGCGCGAGAGTTCATTGAGCGTGCCCTGCAGCTCAGCCCAGCCGTGCACTTCCAGTACCCCGCGGTACGCGGGAGTCGAAGCGTAAAAGGCAATCTGTTGGCGCACCGCCGTTGCGGCGGCGACGCGCTGATCGAGTGAACTCCCCGTCGTGATCAAACCCGACAGTGAGATTTGGAAGTTCTCCACGGGTCGCTCACGCTTGGCCATGCCTCCCCGACCGCGGCGAGCAAGACCTTCGGCGCGCCGAAGGGATTGGGGCCGGGGTTAAAAAACGGTGTCATCAAGGTGTGGCGATAGAACTCACCTCGAAACGCCAGTGGCGCATCGTCGTTCCAGCAATCCCAAATTGCGCGCAACGCGAGCACGTATTCACGCATGCGCGCCGCGGGCTTTGACCACGGCATCGAGTAACGCTTCTCAATATGGGGCTTTATCTGCGAGCCGAGTCCTAAGAGCAGTCGACCCCGCGAAAGCAGTTGGAGGTCGTTAGCCATCGTCGCGGTAATCAGGGGACTGCGCCCAAAGGCCACGACGATACCGGTGCCGAGTTCCACACTCGACGTCGCGCTCGCCGCGCCCACCAAGGTCACGAGAGGGTCATGACCCGTTTCGGCAGCCCAAATCCCGTCGTACCCTTCACTTTCGAGCGAACGTGCCGCGGTGGCGACGTCGCTCGAAAATGCAATATCCGCGTCAACTTTCACAAATCCCCTCCGTCGAATCGAACCTATCGCGAAGCCGCGTGGCGTGAACTCACTCGCTGGTGGCGAGCAGCACCCGGAGCTCATTTTCTAGGTGTACTGAACCGTCCGAGCGAATGAAGGGTTTGAGCGACGTGCGTAGCGCGCTGTCTACCGCTTCGTCGCCGAAGAGATTCACGACGCGTTGCACTGGTCCCGACGATTTCATGGCCCGCACGGCAACGGCGACGCCGTCAAAGTCCCAGGGGCTCGAAACGTATTCCTCAGTGACGTTCGTGAGCCCGGCCATTTGCATAAAAAACGGTACGCGCTGATCGGCCGCGAGTGGTGGTGGCGCGCCCGCAGGTGCGCGCGCAAACAACGCTCGTAGTGCACGAAAGTGCGCGGCGCCTTCGCACCTCTCCTCCCGTCCCCAAGTGACCAGGACGAAACGCGCGCCACGTTTGGCGACGCGGCGCGCCTCACGAAGCGCGCCCACGGGATCTGTGGGGTACTGAAATGAGTTAAAACCCGACACCACGTCAAAGGTGTCATCGGCGTAGGGCTGGTGGGTCATGTCGCCAACGAGAAAGTTCCCCGTCACCACTCGCTCACGGGCAATGGCAATCAACGCCGGTGCCGCATCGATGCCGCTGATTATGACCCCCGACGGCTCGGCGAGGACCATCGCGCCCCCGGCCCCACAGCCCACGTCCAAGAGTCGCTCGCCGACTTGGAGGTGGGCCAACTCCAGAGCGCGTCGCACGGCGGGAAAGGAATGACCTTCGAGCAACTCGGCCCACGTTGTTGCCGCCTGGCTCCACAACACACCTTGTTGGCGAGCTTCGTCCGACATCGTAGGTTCGGCCACTCACACTCCTTGGCACGGCGGTCCTCGCGAACATCCTCGTAGGTCCCAAACGTCGGGTCAAGTAGGGCGAGCTACTTTTCATCCAGCTGACATAATCAAGTGAGGTGGGCGACCATGGCTGAACTTCTTCGCACGAGTGCGCACGAACGTCCCAACGACGTCGCGATTCGTGACGAATACGGCGCACTCACATGGCGTACCTTCAATGACCACGTGAATGAACTGATTCACTTTCTACGTCGTGTCAACGTTAGACAGGGCGACACTATTGCAATCTTGTCGAGGAACCGTCGCGAATTCCTCGAGGTCGCCACGGCGGCGACGCACGCCTCACTCATCTACGTGCCAATGAATTGGCACTGGGTCAGTCGTGAACTGGCTTACGTACTTTCGGACGCGGACGTCAAGGCACTCTTCGTCGAGGATCGTTTCGCCGACGTCGCACGCGAGGCGCTCGACGATTCCGCTACGAGTCAGTGCGCCACGCGCGTCGTCTTTGGTGAACACGCGCGTGGATTTGACGCCTACGACGACCTCGTCCGCGGCGTCGCTCACGACGAACCCCGTGACCAGGCGAGCGGTGGCCCAATGTTTTATACCTCGGGCACCACCGGATTTCCCAAGGGAGTGCGCTCAAACTTCAACGCCACCGGCCAGTCTCTCGCGCGCGTGCAGAACCTCGCCGCCGCCGTCGCCACGGTGCTCAAGATTCCTCCACGAGGCGTGACGCTGCTCGACGGTCCGGCCTACCACTCGGCCCAGCTCGCGTTGTCGCTATATCCGCTGCTCGGTCTGGCCAGTTCCGTCGTGACCCGCGCGCACTTTGACGCGGCGAGCATGCTCGATCTCATCGACGACCACCAGGTCACGAACGTGCACCTGGTGCCGACACAGTTCATTCGACTCTTAAAACTCGACGACGAAGTACGCGCCCGCTTTGACGGGTCCTCACTTGCTTCGGTCATTCACGGAGCTGCCCCCTGCCCGCCGTCGATCAAGCGCGCCATGCTCGAGTGGTGGGGCCCGGTCATTCTCGAGTACTACGGTGGCACCGAAAGCGGCTTTCTCACCGTGGCCGACGGCCCGACGTGGCTCGCGCATCCCGGCACCGTGGGTCGCGTACTGGCTTCGAATGAACTTGTGCTTATGAACGATGACTACGGCGCCTGCGCACCGGGCGAGGTGGGACAGATCTACTTCAAGAGTCTGAGCGGGGGGGACTTTCGCTATCACAAGTCGCCCGACAAGACCGCTGCGGCGCACTTCGGCGAGGGTTTGGGCACCTTGGGCGACGTGGGCTACCTCGACGACGACGGCTACCTTTTCTTGAGCGACCGAAAGATTGACATGATCATCAGCGGTGGCGTCAATATCTACCCCGCCGAAATCGAGGGCGTCCTTGTCACGCACCCGGCCGTCGCGGACGTGGCCGTCTTTGGTGTCCCCGACGACGAGATGGGTGAACAGGTGAAAGCTGCCGTGGAACTCGTCGAACCCTCGCTCGCGAGTGCCGAGCTCGCGAGCGAAATCCAGACTTTTGCGCGCGCGCAGCTCGCGAGTTTCAAGGTACCGCGCTCGATCGACTTTGTCGTCGAACTCCCCCGCCACCCCACCGGCAAGCTCTACAAACGACTCTTGCGCGATGCGTATTGGCCCGACGCCGAACGCCAGATTTAATGATGCTCAACGGCCCGTCGGGCGCCGGGCGCCGTAAGAAAGTCGCTCGACACGACAGGTACCTCGTAGACGCGAAAAGGAGACCATGAACTCGCCTCGCCCGCAACTCGTGCGTGTGGTGGCCTTGACGACCGCGCTCGCGTACGCGCCGCTGTTAAGTGGCGCGTACGCGAGCGCGAGCGTGCACCAAACGCCCAACTGTAAGTCAATCCAGTTAACACTGAACCGTGGCCAACGCCACGTCGTCGCCGGCGCCACTTACACCGCCCTCGTCATCACCAACGTCGGCACCACCTGTGCGATTTGGGGTGTGCCCGCCATCCAGCCGGTCAACGCCGCCCGTCGACCAATCGGCCCCTTCGCGCGCAATCTCTCCATGGGTGAGATGCCGCTTCGCCACGTGCTGGCGCGCGGCGGATCGGTCAGCGTCTCGTTTGGCGTCACGAAGACGACGAGCGTACCGTCGTCAACCTGTCACGCCGCTCGCGCGGCGGGCGTCGTCGTCACCCTCGGACCATTCTTCACGCGACGATTTCTCGCCATGCCTCTCTCGGTCTGCACCGCGAGTGCGTCGACCACGACGCGCCTGCTCGCCCCCGGCACGAAGGGCTAAGTCACGTCACGCCCACCAACTCGTGGCTGCTACGTTCGTCACTGAACACGAGTGCGTGACTGACGAAAGGTGTCCCGATGGTGCCCATGCCTATGCCCCAACCACCGATTTTCCAAAGCCTCGCCGACGAGCGCCTCCACCGTAAGCAGCGACTCGCCGCCGCCTTTCGACTCTTTTCCAAGTTTGGCTTCGACGAAGGGGTCGCTGGCCACATCACGGCTCGCGACCCCGAACTGATCGATCACTTCTGGGTCAACCCCTTTGGCATGCACTTTGGCCACGTGCGAGCGTCGGATCTGATACTCGTCAATGAACACGGCAAAGTCGTCGAAGGCAATCGCCCCGTGAACGCGGCCGCCTTCGCCATTCACTCCCAGGTACACGCCGCGCGCCCCGACGTCGTAGCCGCCGCACACGCACACTCGGTGTACGGCAAGTCGTGGTCGACGCTCGGTCGTCACCTCGACCCCATTACCCAAGACGTGTGCGCCTTCTTCGAAGACCACGCCGTCTTCGACGACTACACCGGCGTCGTGCTCGACACCGAAGAGGGCAAGCGCATCGCCCACGCCCTCGGCGACGCCAAAGCCATCATCTTGCGCAATCACGGGCTCTTGACGGTCGGTCACAGCGTAGAAGAGGCGGCGTGGTGGTTCATCACGATGGAGCGTTCGTGCCAGGCGCAACTGCTCGCTTCGGCGGCTGGCACACCGATTCACATCGAACCCGACATGGCGCGTCTCACGCG
Organism: Actinobacteria bacterium 21-64-8; assembly: GCA_002255315.1. Classification (GTDB taxonomy): domain Bacteria; phylum Actinomycetota; class Acidimicrobiia; order Acidimicrobiales; family RAAP-2; genus RAAP-2. The sequence goes on from NCBD01000033.1 coordinate 9,298, forward strand.
GGGCCAGGTGGGCTCGCACCTGGCGGGCTGGTTCAGTTTTCAACCACTCTTTGATCGCATCGTGCGCGAACAACCTGACCTCTTAGAGTAAGGACGCGGACGCACCTCGGCGGGGTCGCTCTAGAGTCGGGTGAAACGTTCGAGGGGGAAATTGTGAAGGACGACCACACCGCGACGCACTTCGACGTCATCATCGTGGGCGCCGGTATCTCGGGCATCGACGCGGCGTACCACCTGCAGCGCGACTGTCCCGAACGAACGTTTCTCGTGATTGACGCACTCGAAAGCTTCGGTGGTACGTGGCTCACGCACAAGTACCCCGGCGCGCGTTCGGACACCGACCTCTACACCTTTGGCTACTCCTTTAAGCCCTGGACGGGAGACCCCATCGCGAAGGCGGAGCGCATTCGCGACTACATGGGCGAGGTCATCAGCGAGAACGCGCTCGATGAGCACATCAAGTATCGCCACCGCCTCGTCGAGGCGGCGTGGTCGAGTGACGATCAGACCTGGACGCTGCGCGTGGACGACGAAGCACACGAACGACGCGTCGACTTGAGTTGTGAGTTCCTGTGGATGTGTCAGGGCTACTACCGCCACGAAGTGGGCTACACGCCTGACTGGCCCGGCCTCGCCGAGTTCGAGGGGCGCGTCGTCCACCCCCAAACGTGGCCCGATGATCTCGACCTCTCGGGCCAAGAGGTCCTCGTCATCGGTTCGGGTGCGACGGCGGCGACGTTACTGCCCGCGATCGCGGACACGTGCGCGCACGTCACGATGCTGCAGCGATCGCCGACCTACTTCTTTTCCGGTGAGAACCGCGACGAGCTGGCCGATCAACTGCGCGCGCTCGAGGTCAACGATGAGTGGATTCACGAGATCGTACGGCGCAATCGACTCGCACAACTCAAACTCCTCACCGACATTTCACTCGCCGAACCCGAGTTCGCCGCGGCCGAGTTAATCAACTTGGTGCGCGCGGAACTGCCCGAGGGCTTCGACGTCGAGACGCACTTCACGCCGCGCTATCGACCCTGGCAACAGCGCATCGCCTACGTACCCGACGGCGACCTCTTTAAGGCCATCACCTCGGGAAAAGCGTCGGTCGTCACGGACGATATCGAACGCTTTAGCCGGTCGGGAATTACGTTGAAGTCGGGTGAACAACTACGTGCCGATGTCGTTATCACCGCGACCGGCTTCGAGTTGAGCGTGCTCGGTGACGTACATTTCACCATTGACGGCAACGAACTTGACCTGTCCGAGACGGTTACCTATCGCGGCATGATGTTCTCGGGCGTACCCAATCTCTGCTGGATTTTTGGCTACTTTCGCGCGGCGTGGACCCTGCGGGCCGACCTGGTGTGCGGGTACATCGCTCGGATGCTCAACTACATGAGCGCCAATAATTTGCACCAAGTTGTGCCCACCTTGCGCGAAGAAGATCTGAGCGAGGCGCCGCTCGCCTGGATCAGCGAAGAGCAGTTCAACCCGAGTTACCTGCGACGTTCGATGCACTTGATGCCCAAACGACTCGCCAAACCCGAGTGGGGCCACACGCAGGACTACTGGCTCGAACGCGAGGTACTGCCAACCCTCGCGCCAAACGACGACTGCTTGCAATTTCGCTAGAGCGTTGGCGACGCCAACTCGGGTCAAGTGTCAAGAATTGCTCGCGATTGAACGAAGCGACCCACTAACGTCGAACGTACCTGGTGAACGGGCATAATCACAACACGCCCAGGGGATAGTCTCGCCGCCATCGCCACGTACGCCCCCGTTGACATCCGCAATCAAGGCAACTACGAGTGCAAGATCTCGGACGCTCACTCCAGTACTTGAGCCCCAACGCACCACAACGGTGCTGCACCCTAATACTCTCGCAAGTTCGGTGGCGCTTCTTCAGTGATCCTTGGCGCGACGCGGCCACTCTCGAAGCCCTCGAACTTGTCCAGGGGGACCTCACTGTCGAGCGCCTCCCAGTACTCCGGGCGATCGTTTCGGATTCTCTGCCATGTTTCGCGCCATCGCTCGGGCGCGACTTCGCTGAGTGGACGTCGACCCCACGGCAGCGCGACGACCACGCAACAAATAAAGAGCGACGCAAAAATAGCGAGAAGTTCGTATCGTTGAGGCAACGCCGATCTCGTCGCGCACACGGCAATCCCTACTATTTGAGCCAGTGTGATGAGGCCGTACGTGACCTTGGCACGAGGTCGAGTTAGCCTCACGCGTAGGCCCGAAAACCCAATAATGATTGCCCCGGCGATGAAACTGGACGTCGCGCACGCCAAGAGTAGTGACAGCGGATTCTTCGTCAGACTGACGGCGGCGTCAAAACTTATGACGACTCCGGGCGCAAGCACCAGTGCCGTAATCACTGAGAGCAATTGATTTAAGTTCTCTCGTTGACTCGCTTCCGCGTCGCTTTTGTCCACCAGACTTGAAGTCGTCATTTCAGCGAGCAGACCATACGCTCCCGCCACTCGTTCACGAAGTTGCGCACTCAGCTCCTTCAGACTCGAGAATTCTGAACTCGCACGACTAATCTGTCCCACTTCATAGCGCAACGACGAAAGACGCAATCGACTTAACTGTGCGTGCAAACGGTGCGTTTTGTTATCGGGATCGGCGAAGGCAAATTGACCGCGAACTTCCCACAAATCTAGGTCTGAATCAAGTGCCTCCATAGCGATCTTCAACGCAGTCTGACGGACCTGACCAAGTTCTCGTCCATCGAGTAGTTCATGCCAGCAGTCGTCATCGTCGACATGTCGCACAACAACGCGATGTTCAAACTCAAAACACGGTAGGTAGGAAACGTACGTCGACACCCCAGGTTGAAACGTGACGCACGCCACCGCGAGTGTTTTTCCGAGTGACCGGCTCTTCGCCAGGGAGGGTACGTCAACCGACTTACGAAATCCGAACGATACTAAATCCTGACACGGCGATTTCATCAATCCTCCTCCGTGTTGTTGAGCGCGCAATCTCTCTGGTCCTTGACCATCGCCGTTTTCTCCATAGGGCGACCCTAGCCAAGAGTGCCGCGTTAATGAATCGGCCCGCACGTGAGGAGTGGGGCCCGAAGGCCCCACTCCTCACGACTCCAACGGGGTCGTCGTTAACTGCACCCACTCGTCGCGCCGCAGCTCGAACAGACGTAACACGAGCCCGCGCGCTGCATCGAGTTACCGCACTGAAAGCACATCGGCGCGTCCAGTTGCGCGGGGCGTTCAATCGTCGCGGGCGCACTGACCACTACGGGTGGGTCGGTGAGCTCCACCACTGGCGCTCAGGCACGCGCTCAGCTTCAGGCGGCTCACCTAGACCTTCAGCAAGGCGAAATGCTGCTCGCACAGCGCAATGCCGATGGCGCGACGCGCGCCTTCTCGGCAGCTCTCAGTATCTCTTCCCGAATTCGGGTACTCATGCGGGCGGCACAGACGCTCAAGATTGACGCTTTCTCCTCAAGCACATCTTCAGAGTCTGGTGCGACGGGCGCCAGCACCGCGACGACCACACCCTCCGACGCACGCACCGGTGCGGCGGCGTCAAGCACGAGCGAGACCTCTGCCCGCCAAAACAAAACGGGACAAGCCTCAGGGACGCTTGGGTCGATACCAATCCAGCTTGGCGTACCCACGCTACCAATGAGCGGCAACGACAGCCGGGGGCAGGACGCTCGCGCGGGACGCTAGCGGTCCGCAGCGGGCGGCTTTCGTGCCCGAAGCTTATGGCTTCGTGACCGCGTTTACTACCGAACCGTCGCGGGCGATTGACTGAAGGTTTTCTATGGTGACGTCAGTAATGCGCCGCACCGCTTCGGCAGTATCGAATGCTACGTGCGGCGTCACAATGACGCGCGGATGGTCAATCAAGTAGCGATCCGCGAGCGCCGTCCGGAGCTGGTCTTCGCTCGGGTGCGGCGCGGTGAGCAGCGCGAGCTCGTCTTTTTCATTCATCTCTCCCTCTTCTTCAAGCACGTCGAGCGCGGCGCCCGCAAGGGTACCGTCCTTAAGCGCTCCAACGAGTGCGGCCGTTTCCACTACTGCGCCGCGCGCGGTGTTAACGAGATACGCGCCTCTCTTCATTTTACTGAAGCGCTCGGCGTTTAAGAGGTGGTGCGTATGCGCGTTGTACGGCACATGGAGCGTTACGATATCCGACTCGGCAAGCAGGTCGTCGAGCGCGGCGTACGTGAAGCGGTATTCGCGCGCCAGCGCAGCGTCCGGATGCGTATCGAAACCGAGCACCTTCATACCAAAGCCGTTCCCCATGGCAATCGCGTGCATGCCGATATGCCCGCACCCGACGACG
>NCBD01000249.1 GCA_002255315.1 Actinobacteria bacterium 21-64-8
CACGTTGAACGACGCGTTGCGCGTCTATTTGCCCGAACACGTCGACGTGGTGGAGGTACCCGCCACCATGACTCACTTTCGCGACGTGGGCGCCTTTGACGACGCGCTGCGCACGGAGTTGGTCGACGCGACACCGAAGTGGTTGGTGTTGACGAGTGCGCGTGCGGCCGCCTACGCGGCTCGCGCCGTCGCGCTGCTGGGCGAGGACGTTCGCGTTGCGTGCGTCGGGTCGGCCACGGCGCGCGCGGTACGCGATGCGGGCGTGCGCGTCGACCTCGTCGGTCAAAGCGGTGCCCGCGCACTCGGCGAGCTCCTCGAAGGTGTCGTGCTGGTGGTGGGGGCCCTTGAACCTCTGGGCGAACTCGAGACGTCGTTGAGCGAACGAGCAGTTGCGAACGTGTCGGTGCCCTGTTACGAAACCGTTGCGCGTGAACTCTCACCGTCTGAACAGTTGGCTATCGCCAGTGCCCACGTCATTTTTGTCGGGGCACCCTCGGCGTGGCGCGTGGTTGAACCTTGGCTCTCCGAACGCGCGTTGGTCGTGGTGCCCGGAGCGACGACCGCGGCGCAGGTTGGCGGGCGTTTTGACGTGATGGCTGGTTGGAACGACCAGCTCGCGGGACGACTTCGCGCGTGGATCACCGCGCGCGAAAAGCAGTTCGGACAGGGCCAATAGGCTAGAAGGGTGTTTCCCACCGAACGGCCGCGCCGCCTACGCCGCACCCCCGCGATTCGACGGCTCGTCGCCGAAACCACGCTCACCACGCTCACACCAGCGGACTTCGTAGCGCCGCTCTTCGTCGGTGAGGGACTGCGCGAACCGCGCCCGATTCTATCGCTCCCCGGTCACTATCAGCACAACGTCGACAGCCTGCGTAGCGAAGTCGCGGCGCTGAAGGCGGTCGGCGTGACGTCGGTCATTGTGTTTGGGGTTCCCGCGGTGAAGGACGAACTCGGCAGTGGCGCCTTTGACCCCGACGGAATTGCCCAAGTTGCCCTTCGCGCGTTGCGTGATGACTTTGGTGACGAGGTAGTGCTGATGGCCGATCTCTGTTTGGATGAGTACACCAGCCACGGCCACTGCGGCGTCGTGCGCGCAGACGGTACCGTCGACAACGACGCCACCCTCGAGCTCTACGCGCGTACCGCGCTCGCCCAAGCGGACGCCGGCGCGCAGGTC
>NCBD01000160.1 GCA_002255315.1 Actinobacteria bacterium 21-64-8
CACGGCCAGCGGAGAGCCCGTGAGTTGCTTGAGTTGAAAGGCCACGGTGACGTAGGTGGCCTGTCCACCGAGCGCGGAGAAAAAGCCCGCGACGTAGAGGCGTCGATACTGGGCTGATGCTCGAAGCGGCGTCAGGTCCAGTCCGAAGCGCGACCCACTCACTCCGGCGCCCCGTCGCGCCAACCACGACCCTTGACGTAATGGCGCAAGACGCGCGCGGGCACTCCGCCGAGCACCACGTGATCGGGAAACTCGCCGCGCACGACGGCGCCCGCCGCGACGACCGTGTGGGCGCCCAAATGTGTGCCCGGCAAGATAACGACGTGGGCACCGAGCCAAGACCCCGAGCCGATGGACACCGCCGCCTCCTTAGGCGTCTGCCAACCAATCGGCATATCGGGGTCGTCGTAACTGTGGTTCTGGTCCGTGACGTAGACGTAGGGGCCGGTTTGAATCTCGTCGCCGAGTTCAATGGACCAGTGACCAACGAAGTGTGAACCACGTCCGATCACGCACCTGTCGCCAAAGCGCACGACGGGCGCCTTCAGCATTACCTGTTCGGGTGAAATACCCGCACTCACGCAGACGTTGGGTCCAATCAACGTCCCGGCGCCAATGGAGAGGTAGCGCTCGTTATAGATCACACCCTGTGGCGCCAGGAGGGCCGCACCTTCGCCGAAGTGAAAGAACTCGCTCGCGTACCGATCACTCGGACCGACGGTTGCGACTTCATTCAAGTAGCGCCGTGCGCGGCGTACTTGTTCACCCAACACTCGTCGATAGGTCAGTCGCCACGTCACCGGCGCCACGCTACATCGAGTAACTCACGCGCTCAGACAACACCACGGCGAGTTCTCGCGACGCGCGAACGTCTCCTCAGTCGAGGCTGATTGGCGCGTCGACGTCGAGGCCGTCCACGCCACCGACCACGTCGGGCGAGATGGCGTTGGCCAAATGGTCGCGTACGCGTCCGTCGATTTCGGCCATCGTCTGGGGGTTCTCGCGCAGGAACGTCTTCACGTTCTCGCGACCCTGACCCATCTGCTCGCCTTCGTAGGTGAACCACGCACCAGCCTTTTTCACGAGCCCCAACTCCACCGCAACGTCGAGCACGGAACCCTCGCGACTAATGCCTTGTCCGTACATGATGTCGAACTCGGCCTGCTTAAAGGGCGCGGCGCACTTGTTTTTGACCACTTTCACGCGCGTACGATTCCCGACCACTTCGGTGCCGTCCTTGATTGACTCGATGCGTCGAATGTCGAGGCGCACCGAAGAGTAGAACTTCAAGGCGCGTCCACCAGGGGTCACTTCGGGCGAGCCGTAGATGACACCAATCTTTTCGCGGAGCTGATTGATAAAGACCGCAACGGTGTTGGACTTAGACAGTCCACCGGTCAACTTGCGCAGCGCTTGACTCATGAGTCGCGCCTGCAACCCGACGTGGCTGTCACCCATGTCACCTTCGATTTCGGCGCGGGGCGTTAGCGCGGCGACTGAGTCAATGATCAACACGTCGAGCGCGCCCGAGCGAATCAGCATGTCGGCGATCTCGAGCGCCTGCTCGCCGGTGTCGGGCTGGGAGATCAAGAGGTCATCGACGTTGACGCCAATCGCGCGGGCGTAGACCGGGTCCATGGCGTGCTCGGCGTCGATGTACGCGCACACCCCACCATTGCGCTGCGCCTCGGCGACGACGTGCATGGCGAGCGTCGACTTACCCGACGATTCGGGTCCGTAGATCTCTACGACGCGCCCGCGAGGCAGTCCCCCAATGCCGAGAGCGAGGTCGAGGGCGAGGGCGCCGGTGGGGATCGATTCAATGTTCATGTGCAGGTTTTCGCCCATGCGCATAATCGAACCCTTACCGAACTGCTTTTCGATCTGGCCGAGTGCGGCGTCGAGCGCCTTCGCGCGGTCGTCGGTTGCCATGATGGTCTCCTTCTTTTTGGTCACGGCGAGCACCCTAGAGAGTCGCTGTCACACTGGGCCTCCACCCGAAACTCACCGTACTACGAACAAGTGTTCGCTTTGAGGATTTCTCGACCTTTTCTTCAGTCCACGAGCGCGGGGTAGACGAGGCGTTGGAGCTCGCGGCGAATCTTGTACGTGCTGCTCGGCAGCAGTTGGGTGAAGAAACTGACCGTCAGGTCCTCGACGGGATCTACCCAAAAGACCGTGGAGAAGGCCCCGCCCCACCCAAAGCTCCCCTCAGAGACGAGTGACTTGTTCTTCGCTCGCTCTAACGCCACGGAGAAGCCGAGACCGAAGCCGACGCCCGCGTAATCGGTTTCGGCGAACTGTCCCGACGCGGCGTGCTCGAGGTCCCCTCCATCGGGCAAATGGTTCTCGGTCATCAAATCGAGCGTGCGCTGACTGAGAAGACGTACGCCGTCGAGCTCGCCGCCGCGCAGCAGCATCGTGGCGAAGCGGTGATAGTCGTGCGCGGTCGAGAGCAGCCCGCCGCCGCCACTCAAGAGTCGCGGCTCGCGCCGGGCGCTAGCCGTCGCGGCTTCGAGGAGCTTCGAGCCCTCACGGCTCGGCACGTAGGCGCTGGCGAGGCGGTCGGTCTTTTCGGGCG
>NCBD01000161.1 GCA_002255315.1 Actinobacteria bacterium 21-64-8
CGTTAATTCGTCGAGCTCTTCACCACCCATGGATTTAACTGGGTAGCGCCACAGTTCGCGCACCTGCATCACGTCACACTCCTCACGCGTCGATGCTGGAGCATCCTACTCAGGACACGTTTGAACAGTAACGACCGACGACGTGACGAAGGGCGACGGCTCAACGATCAGCACGCTCAACACGCGCGGCCAGATTGGAGCCGGGTCGATACGCCACGTGCGCCGCGCGCGGCGCGTCAAGGATCACAAAATCTCCTCTGGCCCCGAAACCAAGGTGACCGACGTCGTCGCGGCGCAGTGCCTGCGCGCCACCCTTGGTCGCCGACCACAGCGCTTCGTCGGGACTCATCATCATGTCGCGCACCGCCAGGGCAATGACGAAGGACATGCTGGTGACGTAAGACGACCCAGGATTGCAATCGGTCGCGAGCGCTACCGTGACGCCGGCGTCCAGAAATCGTCGAGCCGGTGAGTAGGGCGAGCGAGTGGAAAATTCGGCACCGGGCAACAGCGTCGCGACGGTCGACGCGGCGGCGAGCAGATCAATATCTTGATCTTCCACGTAGGTCACGTGATCCACGCTCGCCGCGTCCAGCTCGACGGCGAGTGCAATCGCTTCGCCGTGGGCCAGTTGGTTCGCGTGCAAGCGAAGACCCAGCCCGAGCGACTTCGCGCGCGTCAAGACGTGACGCGCCTCGTCAACGCTGAAGGCACCGCGATCACAAAAGACGTCCGCCCACTGGGCGTGGTGCGCGCACGCGTCGAGCATGGGACCCGTCACGAGTTCGAGGTAGGCGTGTCGGTCGTGGCGAAACTCGTCGGGCACCACGTGGGCGCCGAGCCACGTCACGTCATTCGAGAAGTGCGCCGCAACCTGTAGTTGCCGCACCTCACCGTCGGTGGTGAGTTCGTAGCCCGACTTAATCTCGAGCGTCGTCACGCCACCGTCGTGGAGTTGTTGTACGCGTCGGGCGGTCCCACTCACGAGGTCGCTCTCACTGGCGGCGCGCGTTGCGCTCACCGTGCGCGTGATCCCGCCGCCGTCGTAGTGCAGACCTTGCATGCGGGCTTCAAACTCATCACTGCGTTCGCCGGCAAAGACGAGGTGCGTGTGCGAGTCCACGAAGCCCGGAATCACCGCGGCGTGCTCGGCGTCAATGACCGTGTCGGCGTCGGGGGCGTCGGCGTCGGACCCGACCCACACGACCCGACCTTCTTCGACAACGAAGGCGGCATCGCACAAGCGCCCCATCGCGGTTTCGTCACCCAACGTCGGGTCATTGGTCGTGAGTTCGCCGACCCGGCGCACGAGCGTCGCGCTCACGACTCAGTCCTCGCGCATGGGCACGCGCACGCCCCGCTCGAGGGCGACCGACTCGGCGAGCTCGTAGCCGGCGTCGACGTGGCGAATGACACCCATCCCGGGATCGTTCGTCAACACGCGCTCAAGCTTTTCGCGCGCGAGGGCGGTGCCGTCGGCGACGCAGACTTGGCCCGCGTGTATGGAGCGACCCATACCGACGCCGCCGCCGTGGTGAATGGAGACCCACGACGCGCCCGACGCGGTGTTGACGAGTGCGTTCAACAAGGGCCAGTCCGCAATCGCGTCGCTGCCATCGAGCATCGATTCGGTCTCTCGATACGGTGAAGCGACCGAGCCGCTGTCGAGGTGATCACGACCGATGACGAGAGGGGCGCTCACTTCGCCCGAGGCGACGAGATCGTTAAAGAGCACGCCCGCGCGATCGCGTTCGCCGTAACCGAGCCAACAGATACGTGCGGGCAGACCTTGGAAGGCGACCTTGTCCTGGGCCTTCGTGATCCAGCGTCGAAGCGGTTCGTTGTCGGGAAAGAGCTCGAGCACCGCGCGGTCGGTGCGGGCAATGTCCTTCGGGTCGCCCGAGAGCGCGGCCCAGCGAAAGGGACCCTTACCTTCACAAAAGAGTGGACGGATGTAGGCCGGTACGAAACCGGGAAAGGCGAAGGCCCTCGGGTAGCCGCCGAGGCGCGCCTCGTCACGAATCGAGTTGCCGTAGTCAAAGACCTCGGCGCCGGCGTCTTGGAAGCCCACCATCGCCTCGACGTGGCGCGCCATCGACTGGCGCGCGCGCTCGGTGAACTCTTCGGGTTTCTTGTCGGCGTAGTCGTGCCAGTCACCGAGCTCGATACCGTCGGGAAGATAACTCAGCGGGTCGTGGGCGGAAGTCTGATCGGTCACGATGTCAATCTCGACGCCGCGTCGCAGTAACTCGGGCACGACGCGCGCCGCGTTGCCGACGAGTCCCACGCTTAACGCTCGACGATCACGTTTAGCCTCCAGCACCCGCGCGAGGGCGGCGTCGAGGTCACTGCCCCACTCGTCGAGATATCGCTGCTCGACGCGGCGCGCGAGTCGCGACGGATCAACGTCAAGACACAGGCACACGCCGTCGTTCATCGTGACCGCGAGTGGTTGGGCGCCGCCCATGCCCCCCGCCCCACTCGTGAGCGTGAGCGTGCCCGCGAGCGTGCCCGCGAAGCGCTTGTTCGCCACGGCCGCGAAGGTTTCGTACGTGCCTTGGAGAATCCCCTGGGTACC
>NCBD01000034.1 GCA_002255315.1 Actinobacteria bacterium 21-64-8
GCGCTTCGAGCGCGCGCTTCAAAGTTGGCGCCCGGCGCGACGTGGACGTCGTGGCCTACGAAGGCCACCTGTTCGCGGGCGCAGTACTCGGCGACGAAGTGCGCATCGAGAGCGCTGTCGCTGCGCGCGTGGTGATTGACGTGGTGCACCGTGACCACGAGTTGTGCCGCGCGAGCCAACAGCAGCAGGCCCATCGAGTCGGGTCCACCCGACACGGCCAGGTCCACCGCGGCGTGCGCCGGGGGGAAGCGGCAGTCCGCGAGGAGTTCGTCGAGCGGTCGCACGTTCGTAATCTACGCAACACCCATCGCCGTCTCTCGGCGCTTTCCAAACGCCCCCAGACGCGCGCCGAGATAACTCGTCGCCGCGAGCGCCGTGATCCAAAAACTCACAGGTCCACCGAGCCAGACGCCCAGGAAGATCCCGAGCCACGAACTCACGAGGGCGATCGCCATCGACAGCAGGAGCGCCCGCCGCGGGCGATTGGTCAACTGTTCGGCCGCCGCCGCGGGCGCGACCAGCAAAGAAAAGACGAGCAAGACCCCCACAATCTGAATTGCCACGACCGTCGTCAGGGCCAAGAGACTCAAAAAGGCCAGCGAGAGTGCGCGCTCGGAGAGCCCCCGCGCCACCGCCGACGCGGGATCGACCGAGACGAAGAGCAACGGCCGATAGATAAACGACAGCGCGACCAAGACCACCAGCGACACCGATGCGACGAGTACGACGTCGCCCCACGTGACACCCAAAATCTGACCGAACAAGATTGAGTACGTCGCGTCGGCGTAACCGCTGTAGAGCGAGATGAACAAAACTCCGAGACCGAGCGCCGCGGTCAAGGTCACCCCCACGACCGCGTCACGATCGTCGAGCGTCGCCCCACCGAGGCCAATGAGCACACCCGCACCGACGCAAAAGCCCAGCAAACCGAGCACTGGTGAGAGCCCCAGCAAGACCGCCCCGGCCGCACCAGCAAAGCCGACGTGGCCAATCGCGTGCGCGGCGAAGGCCTGTCGCCGCAAGACCACGAAGTAGCCCACCGCGCCCGCCGCGAGCGCGACGACGGTGACCGCGTAGTACGCGTGTTGGACGAAGGCCAGTGAGAGCAAGAACCAGAGACTCACGACTGCTCTCGATAGAACTCGGCGAAGTGCTCGTGCGCCGCTTCGTGCACGCGTGCTCCGGTGTGGGGGTGGGGGTGAGGGTGGGCGAACTCTTCTTCGAGACCAACGATCACTCGTCGGCCTCGAGGGGTCACGATGATTTCAATCGGGTGTCCGTAGAGATCGCTCAAGACGCCTTCGTCCACGACCTTGTCGGTGGGACCGCTGCGAACCTGACCACGGGCGATCCACACCACGTGATCGACGATGGGCGCTAACGGATTGAGGTCGTGGGCGACGACGATGATGGTCGCCCCCGTGTCGTGGCGAATCAGATTGATGAGGTCGACGATCTCGGCCTGCGCGGCAAGGTCCAAGGCAGCCAGGGGCTCGTCCAACAACAACAGTTCGGGGCGAAACACCATGGCGTGCGCGAGCGCGACACGTTGACGTTGACCTCCCGAGAGAGTGCGCAGTGGCTGACTCGCGAAGGCACTGGCTCCCGTGACCCGCAGCGCATCGCGTACCGCCTGGTCTTTCGCCGACGTTGAAGTCCTTCGCCACCCAAAGTGTGTGCCGTCAAAACCAAGGCCCACGTAATCACGGGCCGAGAGGTGCTGATCACCGTCGCGTCGAGTTTGGGGCATGTAGCCCACGCGAGCGTCGCCACGATGCGGTGCTCGACCCAACACCTCCAGCGAACCCTCACTCAGCGGCACCAGACCGAGCAGTGCGTGCAACAGCGTCGATTTACCCGCCCCGTTGGGTCCGAGTATCGCGCTAATGCTGCCCGCGGCCACGTCAATGGTCGCGTCGCGCCAGATCAACTTGGCCCCGCGAGTCACGGCGGCATCGCGCAGCTCGACGGCGTTCACGCGAGGCAGCCTTCGTGTCCCAACGCGCGCGAAATCTGATTCACGACTTCATTCAAGAACGTCACGTAATTCGTACCACGCATGGTCTCGGTCACGTTCACGAGGGCGACGCCGTCGCCACGCGCTCGCGCCACCATCGTTTGCGTGAGCGGCGTTGAGGTTTGCACGTTGTTCAAGAGAAACGCAGGACGTTGTTGTAACTGCTGCAGCGCGGTCGCGAGTGAACTAATGCTGGGATCGACCCCATTACTCACGGCGAGACGCAGCGACTCGGGCGTCACGACGTCGAGACCCGCTTGCTGCAGCAAGCGGGTGGCCACGTCTTCGGTCGCCGCGACGCGAACCCCGTGACAACTCGCCTTGATCGCCGCCACACGCCGACTCACCGCGCCCAGGGCCGCGTCGAGGGCGCGGGCGCGACTCGCGAGATGCAAGTGGGGGTCGTGGTGGGCGAGGAGCGTGCTGAGCGCCTTGACGAAACGGACCGCCGCGCGCGGCGAATAAAAGAGGTGGGGATTCGCGCCCACGCGCACCCCCAACAACGAAGCTACGTTGACGACTGCGACGTGGGGCTGGCTGACCGCGACCAGCTTGTTCAGCCAGTTGTCGTAGCCCGCACCGTTTTCAATAACGACCGAGGCCAGCGCGACGTAGCCCGCATCGTGCACGGTGGCTTCGTGTTCGTGCGGATCGGCGTTGGGATCGCTCAACAAAATCTCAACCTTGGCTTGGTTTCCGACCAGTTGGTGAGCGAGTACGCCCCACTCGGACACGCCCGCCACGATTAAGGGTCGCGACGGCGTCGCCGCCGGCGCCGTCGTCGCAACCCCGAGCGTCAAAACACCGCAGGCGAGCGCACAACGTAGAATCATTCCAGTTAGTATAGTTAGAATCATTCCAGAAAACAAGTCGCAAACCGGTACGATGATGGGATGAGTACGCGCGTGACGGTCCAACGCCGCGAGGTCTTGGGGGTCCTGGCGCGGGTCCAGGGATTCGTGAGCGCCCAAGAACTGCACGCCCTGATCTTGCGTGAGGGAACCACGATTGCGCTGGCGACGGTCTACGCCCAACTCAAAAAGCTGGTGACCAGCGGCGACGTCGACGTCGTCATGACCGATCGCGGTGAAGCCCTCTACCGTCGCTGCGTGGTCGACCAGCACCACCACCATCTCGTGTGTCGCTCGTGCGGAACTGCCGTTGAAGTAGACGCGCCCGAACTCGAACGCTGGGCCCACGACGTGGGAGATCGCCACGACTTCAACGACCTTCGCCACGTACTTGAACTCAACGGAATCTGTCGCTCGTGTCGAACGTCACGCTCCTAACGCACCTCGAGGGTGAGCTCGCGTTGGGCGAAATCGTGACCGCGTCTCGCTACGGTGTGCGCGCGTGGGTCAGCGAACGCCAAGGAGGCGTTTCGAGCGCGCCGTACGCCTCGCTCAATCTCGCCAGCCACGTCGGCGACGACCCCGCATCGGTCAAGGAGAATCGCACCCGTCTCGCGACGGCACTCCAAGTACCCCCGGAGCGGCTGTGCTTCGTGAACCAAGTGCACGGTGACGCGGTCGCGCACGCACGTGAGCTCACCGCCCACACCGACGCGGACGCCCTCGTGGGCGACGATGACTTCGCCGTCGCAGTCCTGGTCGCCGATTGCGTGCCACTCCTGCTGGTCAATCGACAGACTCACGCCTTTGCCGTCGTGCACGCCGGATGGCGAGGACTCGCGCTCGGTGTCATCGCGCGCGCCGCGGCAGCCCTCGGGCCAGGCCCTTCGCTCTACGCCTTCGTGGGCCCGTCAATTTCGGTCGCCGCCTACCAGGTAGGCCCCGAGGTGGCGTCACGCTTCTCACACGTCCCCGGCGCGGTCGTCGCCGACCACGGCGATCGCTCCCGACTCGACCTGCGCGCCGTGAGCGCCCACCAACTGCACCAACTCGGACTCGACGAGGCCCACGTCGAGCTCAGTAGCGCCGTCACCGACGGCGGCGATCAGTACTTCAGCGATCGTGCACAGCGCCCCTGTGGGCGCTTCGCCCTCATAGCAAAACGAGCGTCGTAACATGAGCGCACCATGGACCAACACGTGACTCGCGAACGCGCCTCACTTTTTCGCTACCTCGGCTTTAGCATTGAGGGAACGTCGATCGTGGGTCACTACCAACTCGACGCCCTCGAATTCAGCGAGCGGGTTGACTTCGAAGGAATCGAATCAATGGAGCGCGTGGGCGTACGTGGTCTCGCCCAACTCTGGTACACGCTGGCGGGACTGTCGTACTACAAAGCCGGCGCGGCGCGTACCGTCGACTTCGCGGACTTGGTCCTGGGCGAGCGCAGCCGACGCTTCATCGAGGCCTGTTATCTCGATGGGCTCGGTGAGTTCTCCTTTCGTAACAGTCTCGACCTCGCCGACGTGCGCTACGTCGGCGGTCGCGAACCAGGTTGGGTCAGTGCGGTAGGAGCCCATCTCAACTCCGAACGGGTCCTCATCCCTTTTGGCGGGGGCATCGACTCAGTGGTCAGCGTCGAAGTCCTCAATCCCTCGCTCGAGCGAGCACTCTTTATCGTCAGTCCAGCCAGTGGACGTTTCGCCCCGCTCGAGGCCACGGCCGCGGCGACCGGTCTACCCATACTTCGCGCCACGCGCACCCTCGATCCCAAAATCACGAGCCGTGACGAGCAGTTTTTTCAAGGTCACGTCCCCGTATCGGCAATGTATACCTTGCTCGCGTGCGTCGCCGCGGCGGCGAGTGGCCGCGGCGGCGTGGTGATGAGTAACGAACATTCGGCCTCCGTGGACAATCTCATCTGGCACGGGCGAGGCATTAACCACCAGTGGTCGAAGTCCTACGCCGCCGAAGTGGCACTGGGCGCCGCGGTGGGCGAATCCATGGGACAAGCACTGCGCGTGGCGAGTTTTCTTCGCGACCGTTCAGAGCTATGGGTCGCAAAGGTCTTTAGCGAACTGCCTTCGTACCACGGCGTCTTTCGCAGTTGCAATCGTGCGTTTCGCCAGATCGCCACGGAACGCTCGAGTGGCTGGTGCGGCGAGTGCGATAAGTGCCTTTTTATTCATCTCATGCTCGCTCCGTTTCTGCCCCGAGCGGCCCTACGCGAGATCTTTCACGGCGAACCCCTGGCGAATCCGGCGCTGCGAGCCCAACTCGCCACGTTGGTCGGCGTGGGCGTCACGCACAAACCATTTGAGTGCGTCGGCGATCCCGACGAGTGCGCCACTGCCCTGACCTACGTCGCCAAGCTCGACGAATGGCGCGACGTGAGCCACCTCGGGGAACTGGCGGCCCTCGTGCTCGCGGCGCCCCCACTGTCGGCGCAACTCGAGCCCCATGGGGAAAGCCGTGTTCCGGCCCACTGGCTTCGCTGACCTCGTCGGTCGGCGCGTGGGCATCTTTGGCTGGGGCGTCGAAGGACGCGCCGCGGCGCGGCGCCTGGGCGACCTCGCCGAGCTGGTTCTCGTCGACGACGCGCCCAACGAGCCCGGGGTCCTCGCCAGCGCTGACGGCGGTCTCGACGCACTCGCCACCTGCGAAGTTGTTTTAAAGAGCCCGGGTATTCCCCGTCGACGCGACGACGTGCTCGCGCTCGAAGCGCGAGGGGTGTTGGTCACGTCAGCCCTCAATCTCTGGTTGGGTGAGGCGCCACGCGAACGCGTCATCGCGGTCACCGGCACGAAAGGTAAGTCCACGACGACCTCGCTGATCGCGTTCTTTCTCGAGCGCCTCAACCACCGCGCACGACGCGTGGGCAATATTGGCGCACCCCCCTACGATCCGAGCGTCGACGACACCGGGGGGTGGTGGGTGCTGGAGGTCTCAAGCTTTCAAAGCGTCGACCTCACGAGCGCGCCCGCGTTCGTCGTCGTGACCTCGCTCGGTTCCGACCATCTCGACTGGCACGGAACCCTCGAGCAGTACCATCGCGACAAATTGGCCCTCACGCGCGCGCCGGGTGCACACGTGACGCTGCTCGCCGACACCCCCGCGCTGCGCGAGGAGTCCGACCAACTCGGCGGCACACTGGTGTGGGTGAGCGAACGCGACCACGCCCTGGCCGAGGCGCTGCACCTTCTCGGCCCCCACAACGACGCGAACGTCGCGCTCGCGCTCGCCGTCGTGGCGCGCGCGACCAACACCCCAACGCGCGACGTGCGCGCGGCCGCGCTCGCCGGCGTGAGCGACTTCGTGCCGCTCGCCGGGCGACTCACCGTCGCGCGTGAGCTCACGCACGACGGTGTCGGGTTTCGCTTCATTGACGACGGCCTCGCCACGGCGCCGCTGCCCACGCTCGCCGCGCTCGAGGTCTTCACCACCGAGCCACTCGTTTTAGTGGCGGGTGGCTTTGATCGCGGAGTCGACTACCACGAACTCGCGGTGAGATTGAACTCACGAGAGCCCGAGACGCACGTCGTGACCATGGGGCCCGCGGGCGAGCGACTCGCTTCGCTCTTGGCACCAGCAGTCACGTCCGCGCACGTCGAGACGATGGACCAGGGGGTGTCGCTCGCGGTGAGCCTGCTCGATCGTGGCGGGGTCGTTCTCTTTTCCCCCGCGGCGCCAAGTTTTGATCGCTACCGCAACTGGGAGGAGCGTTCGCGCGACTTTGTGCGCGCGGTCGACGACGTGACGCGCGAATGGAGCCTGGGAGGAGATTCGAACTCCTGACCTACGCATTACGAATGCGTTGCTCTACCGACTGAGCTACCCAGGCGCAGAGAGAAAGATTAGCCGACGACCGGCGCAGGCCCCTCGTTCACAACTCGACCAGACGTAACATCAAGTCGTGTAGGAGCAGGGTTTCGTCGAGGTTCGACGACAGGCGCGAGTTGGCCTCGGCGACCGCGTCGAGCGCGCGAAGTGCCCCATGTACCCGATCTTGCGCGCGGACCTCACCGGCGCGCTGGGCTTCGAGGCCCTCCACCAGTCGTTCGCGGTAGACCTCAGTGAGGGACCGAAGACCGAATCGCGTCTCGTCGACTCGAAAACGACGCTGCTCACGCTTGAACTGCGCATCGAGC
Organism: Actinobacteria bacterium 21-64-8; assembly: GCA_002255315.1. Lineage (GTDB taxonomy): Bacteria > Actinomycetota > Acidimicrobiia > Acidimicrobiales > RAAP-2 > RAAP-2. The sequence continues at coordinate 7,017 of NCBD01000034.1, forward strand.
TCTCGGCGGTTGGCGACACCGCGCTGGCCGAACTCGCGCGCTTCGTCTACGCGGCGCGCCAGCTCCTCGTCTTGCATCGCGCGCAACGGCGCGGCAGCTTCGTCGAGGGAGGCCGCGACTTCTCGAGCGAGTTCACTCGATGAAGCGGGTGTACCACGTAGTCGTTCGGGCAGCGCGCGCCACGCCGCGGCGCGGCGCGTCAAGGCCGGGTCGCGCGCGAGTACGCGCGCGCGGCGAAGGTTGCCGTTCGCCGCGAGCGCCGCACTGCGGGCCAGCGAAGGTTCGACGCCCTCGCGCACGAGCGTGGTCGCGAGATCAGCGTCGCTGAGCGCGCGTAGTTTTACCTCGACGCATCGCGACACCACAGTGTCGAGCGACGAAGGAAGTTCACTCGCGCTCAAGAGGTAAATCGTGCGCGTCGGCGGCTCTTCGAGTGACTTCAACAGCGCGGGGGCGCTTGGACTCGCACCGGTGACGGTGAGTTCGACGTCTTCGAGAATAACGATCTGATAGCCCGCGTCGAGGGGGCGCCGTCGCGCAACGCGGTCAATCTCTCGCAGTTCGTCAACGCGCCAACTCAGACCCGAGCGTTCGGCCCAGTAGACATCCGCGTCTTGTTCGCGCAACACCCGTCGGCAGACCTCGCACTCGCCGCACCCGTGGCGGGGGCACTGCAGTGCCGCGGCGAAGCACAAGATCGCGTCGTGCAGGCTCGCGCCCGAAGGTCCGCTAAAGAGGTACGCGTGCACGGGCGCGCGAGCGTATTGGCGAAGAGCCGCGACGGCACTCTCTTGGCCGACGAGTTGGTCAAAAACGTCGCTCACGCGGGCCAGGGTAGTTCGGCCACGCATTCGTCCACGCGCGCGTTCACCCGTTCGAAGTCGTCGTCACCGTTGACGACAACCCACGGCGTCGTATCGTTCTGGGCGAGTGCGAGATAGCCCGCGCGCACGCGCTCGTGAAAGTCCGCGTCGGCTGACTCGAATCGATCCTCGTGATCGCGCGCTCGGCGCTCGTTCGCGACGTCAATCGAAACGTCCAAGAGGACGATCAAGTCCGGGCGACAGGCGCCAATGGCGAGCGCCGTCGCGGCACGCAGATGCTCGAGATTCACGCCTCGCCCGTAACCCTGGTAGGCGAGCGACGAGGGATAGTAACGATCGCACACGACGTTTCGTCCTGACGCGAGGGCCGGTTCCAACACGCGCCGCGCGTGGTGGGAGCGGTCCGCGAGCATTAACAGCGCTTCGGTGCCGGGGTCCATGGGCGCCGTCGCGTCTAAGACCCACCGCCGCAGTTCAACGCCGAGGGGTGTATCGCCCGGCTCGAAGGCAAACAGCGCGCCACGGTCCTTCGCGACGCGACGCGCTTGAGTGCTCTTGCCACTGGCGTCGATGCCCTCAAAGGCTACGAAGAGCCCGCGCCGCGTCACTCGTCGTTAAGGCGCGCAGTTAACGCGGCGTTGGCGTTGGCGCCCTGGGCCAGCGACGAGCGCTTCACGGCCGACTTGTTCGCGCCCGTCGCTTTGGTCGCTTTGGCGGCTTTGCTCGCGCGTGCCTTCGCCGGCGCCTTTTTGGTGGCGCGCTTGGCCGCTTTCTTCGCGGACCGCGGACTCGTGGTCGGCTCGGCGTTACGCCGTTCCGCGAGTAGTTCACCGGCGCGGTCGAGCGTCAAGGTTTCGGGGGCGTCACCGAGGCGCAGCGTCGCGTTGACCTCGCCGTCGGTCACGTAGAGGCCGAATCGTCCACTGCGCACGACGACGCGCTTGCC
>NCBD01000162.1 GCA_002255315.1 Actinobacteria bacterium 21-64-8
GCCCGTCGACGGCCGTGGGCCGGTCGCGCTCGGAGTTCACGATGCACAGGAAGCCGAAGGGCTCCTTGGCGTCCGCGGGACAGCGGAACTGGTGCGGGTCCGACGGGGAAACGTACACGACGTCGCCGACGCCGACGCTCCAGACGTAGCAGCCGGCCTGCGCTTCCCCCATACCGCGCATGGGGATCACGACGTGCTCATGCTCGTGCTTCTCGGTCGCGAGCCCGATGTAGATGCTGGTGAGCAAGCAGAAGACGAGCGTCTGCACGGCGAGCTCGGTGACTGCACGCCTGCCGAAGTCGAGGCGGAGTATCGTGACTCAGATCAAGCCAAGGCGGCCTGAGAGAACCAAGCTCGGAAGTCTCAGGAAACCCAGGATGCTTCACGGAAGTGAACTAAAGGTGGCTGAGGTGGCCTTCCAGCGGGCACATGAGCCAAGAAAAGCGGCCATGGGCCGGAAGGCCGGCCTCAGAGGCGCCGCCCGTGGTGTTCATCAGGTCATTGGTTTTAGTAACAGACTTTTGGTGGACGGCGATTTCAACCGGTCAGCGCAACGAGCTCGGCAAGTTTCTCTACGGGCATTCTATAACCGAGGGTTTCGCGGGGCCGTCCGTTGAGACTTCGCTGAATCCTCATGAGGTCCTCACGCGAGTGCTTCGACAGGTCAGTTCCCTTTGCCATGTACTGACGAAGCAGTCCGTTGGTGTTCTCATTCGACCCCCGTTGCCACGGTGAGTGAGGATCACAGAAGTAGATGGGCACGCCGGTCGTGATCGTGATGGATCGGTGGTTGGACATCTCTCGATCTTGGTCCCAGGTGACGCTGCGCATGAGTTCTTCGGGCAATGTGGTAATCGCTTCACGCATGGCGTGCTCGACGGCGAGCGCGCTGCGATCTTTGCCCAGGTGCAAGAGCAAGACGAAGCGCGTCGAGCGCTCCACGAGGGTGCCCACGGCGCCACGACCGTTGGCGCCGATGATAAGGTCGCCCTCCCAGTGGCCGGGCACCGCGCGGTCTTCGATCTCCGCCGGACGCTCGCTGATCATCACCATCTCGGCGATCTTGCCGCGCTTTTCTACGCGGCCCTGGCTGCGTCGCGTAGTGCGCCCCGAACGCAGACAGCGAGCCAGTTCTCGACGCAGTTCACCACGCCCCTGGACGAAGAGTGACTGATAGATGGTCTCGTGACTGATCCGCATAGTGGGGTCGTCAGGGAAGTCCAAGGCCAGTCGATTCGCGATTTCTTTTGGTGACCAGAGCTCTTCGAGCCACGTCGTTACTTTCGCACATAACGCTGGACTTTCGAGCTTGGCGGGCTTCGGGCGCTTGGTGCACAGCCGAGCGCGCTGGTGCGCGGGCCAGATGCGATAACACTCGCGTCCGCCGTTGGCGGCCACCTCTCGTCACCGTCGAGGGAGAACGATCCAGGCTACGAGCGATCGAACGCATGGACTCTCCTCGGTGAAGACCGAGCAAGATTTCCTCCCGCTCATGAACGCTGAGTCGACCCTTAGCCGGTGCCCACTGATCAGGCCGGGCCGCTCGCGACCGGCCGAGAAGAGAGGCGCGAATGCCTGGATAGCTGCAGCCAACCTCTTTGGCAATGGCGCGCAACGACCAGCCCTTGTTTCTCAAGCGCCACGCCAGTTGTCGCTGTTCGTTGGTCAAGTGGGCAGCCAATTCAATCTCCTCGGTCAGATGTCTCTTCAGGAGAGACTTACCAAGTGTTGCGCTCACTCCTTGAAACCGCCGACCTTGAGTCACACAATAAGAACCCGTTAACCAATACTGGCACGTGACGTTCGTTGACGTCCCCTGAAGTGGTGTAATTCCCTGGGTCCTTCATGAAGAAGGGCCACCGGAGTATTTCTTGATGTGTCCATTGCAAGGCACGAAAGGAATACTCCGATGACCCACCATGATTTTGACCTGTCCGCGGTGCTCGAACAACTCAAGAGCGACGAAAGTGGCGATCTCGTTCGCCAGATGGTCTCGTTTCTCTATCAGGCGTTGATCGACGCCGAGGCGACCGAGGTGATCCAAGCCGAGCGACACGAACGCACCCTCGCGCGCACGACGCAGCGAAACGGGACGCGGCCGCGCCTCCTCACCACCAAGGCCGGCGACGTGGAACTGAAGATCCCCAAACTGCGCAAGGGCTCGTTCTTTCCGAGCGTGCTCGAGCGTCGCCGGCGCATCGACCAGGCCCTCTACGCCGTCGTGATGGAGGCCTACGTCCACGGGGTCTCCACGCGCAAGGTTGACGACCTGGTGGCGGCCTTGGGATCAGACGCGGGAATCTCGAAGTCCGAAGTCTCAAGGATCTGTGCGCAACTCGACGAAGAGATGAACGAGTTTCGCTCACGATCCTTGTCCCACTTGGCCTTTCCCTACCTGCTCTGTGACGCCACTTATGTTAAGGCCCGGGTCGGTGGACGCGTCGTCTCTCGCGCCGTCGTGGTCGCCACGGGCGTCGCCAGTGACGCCAGTCGCGAGATCCTCGGCATCGCCATTGGTGACTCCGAGGACGCCGCCTTTTGGACCGAGTTCCTCCAGTCACTGCGA
>NCBD01000163.1 GCA_002255315.1 Actinobacteria bacterium 21-64-8
CGCCGCGCCAATCGTCGCGAGCCAGCGGGGCCCGAATTTGGGCAGTAACTGACTCGTCACGCCCGCCGAGACGATAATGCCGAGCGAGAACGGCAAGAACAATAGACCCGACCTCACCGCGGAGTACCCGTGGACGTCTTGAAAGTAGAACGTCATGAACAAGAACATGCCGTAGAGGCCGAGCGTGATGAAAATTTGGGCGAGGTAGGCGCCACCGCGCACGCGATCTTTCAACAAACGAAGCGGCAAGAGGGGTTGCTGCTTGTAGTTCTCAATGAGGAGAAAGACGCCGAGCAAGACCGCGCCCGCAACGATAAAGGGCCACGCGCTCGTCGAACCCCAACCCTGCGTGGAGGCTTCGCTCACGCCGTAGACGACGCCGACCATGCCGAGTGTCGCGGTGATCGCGCCGGGTACGTCGTAGTGGGGATGACCTTCGACTTTGGACTCCTTCACGTTGGGAATGGCCATGAGTAACGCGAAGATTGCCATCGGGGTATTCACAAAGAGACACCAGCGCCACGAGAAATACTGCGTGAGAAGTCCCCCGGCGATCAGTCCAATCGCGGCGCCCACTCCCGACAGTGCGCCGTACACGCCAAAGGCCTTAGCGCGCTCCTTTGAATCGGTAAAGGTCACCGAAATGAGCGACAATGCGGCCGGCGCGAGCAGCGCGCCGAACACGCCCTGGAGCGCTCGCGCGCCAAAGAGCCACTGCTGGTTCTGCGCAAATCCTCCGAGCAACGACGCAGCGGCAAAACCCGTCAGGCCAATCAAGAAAGCTTTCTTTCGACCTAAGTAGTCCCCGACGCGACCGCCGAGCAATAAGAACCCCCCAAAGGTGATGGTGTACGCCGTTACCGCCCACTGGTAGTTCTGACGCGCAATGTTGAGTCCGCCGAGCGCCTTGGGCAGCGCCGCGTGTGGCAGCGCAATATTGACGATCGAGGCGTCGAGGACCACCATGAGCTGGGCAATCGCGATAACGAAGAGAGCCAGCCATCGACGAGGGTCGGGCGTACTCGCGGGTACGACATTCTCGGACACGGGCCCCCTCTCCTGAGTCCCCTACCCTAGGGGAGAAAATAGACGGCTCGTTATGTTCTATAAGAACGTTCGCAGATCCGTTGCCTCGAGTCCGTGGGCTTCGGCGACCGGTCCGTAGGTCAGCGCTCCGTGGACGACGTTGACGCCTTCAGCGAGCGAGGGGTCACGGCGAGCCGCGTCGCGCCAGCCCAACTTCGCGAGTTCGATGGCGTAAGGCAGTGTCGCGTTCGCGAGCGCTCGCGTGGAGGTGTGGGGCACGGCGCCGGGCATGTTGCCAACGCAATAAAAAATCGAGCCATTGACTTCGAAGACGGGTGACGAGTGCGTCGTCGGACGAGTCGCCTCGAAGCAACCACCCTGGTCAACAGAGATATCCACCAGAACCGAGCCCGGTCGCATGCGAGCGACGAGGTCGTTGCTCACCAGCGTGGGCGCCTTGGCGCCCACGACGAGCACCGCGCCGATCACGATGTCGGCGTCGAGACAGGCCTCTTCAATCGCGAGCGTGGACGAAGCAATCGTCTCGACGCGACCGTCAAAGTGAATATCGACCTGACGCAGACGTTCGAGGTTGCGGTCCAAAATCTTCACGTTCGCGTGCAGGCCCACCGCCATCGTCGCGGCGGCGAGTCCCGACACGCCCGCGCCGATCACGACGACGTTGGCGGGCTGGACCCCCGGCACGCCGGCGATCAACGTCCCGCGCCCCCCGCCGGGGCGCATGAGGTGGTGCGCACCCATCATGGTCGCCATCCGTCCAGCGACTTCGCTCATGGGCGTGAGCAACGGCAACGAATTGTCGCTGAGTCGCACCGTCTCGTAGGCAATGGCCACGTTGTTCGCCGCGACCAGTGCGTCGGTGCACTCGCGCGACGCGGCGAGGTGAAGGTAGGTAAAGAGCACTTGATCGCTACGCGCGGCCAGGCGCGGGTACTCGAGCGCGATGGGCTCTTTCACCTTCATGATCATGTCGCTCGCGGACCACACGTCGTCGACGTCGTCGACGATGGTCGCACCGTTGGTGACGTAGTCGGCGTCGTCGATCGACGAACCCACGCCCGCGCCACGCTCGATGAGAATACGGTGTCCCGCGCCGGCGAGCTCACGCACGCCCGCCGGGGTGAGCGCCACGCGGTGCTCGTCGGTCTTGATCTCTTTGGGGACGCCAATGATCATCGTTGATCACGCTGCTTTCTGTTCGTCGTCGTCACGTTGTTAAAACTCGATGTTGTGCATGACGTGCTTGAGTCGGGTGTAGTCCTCGAAACCATAGACCGAAAGATCCTTACCGTAACCCGAGCGCTTGAAACCGCCGTGGGGCATTTCGGCCACCATGGGAATGTGGGTGTTGACCCACACGCAGCCAAAGTCGAGGTCGCGCGTGAAACGCATCGCGCGACCGTGGTCGTTCGTCCATACCGAAGAGGCGAGACCGTAGTCGACACCGTTCGCCCAGGCGAGTGCCTCGGCCTCGTCACTGAACTTCTGCACCGTGATGACGGGACCGAAGATTTC
>NCBD01000164.1 GCA_002255315.1 Actinobacteria bacterium 21-64-8
TTGACCAGCGGGTATGTCCATATCAACGTGCTGTAGTGCTTGTACCGGGCCGAAACTCTTGGTCACGCCGCGCAAGGACAGCAGCACCGGCGACGGCGATCGATTGACGTTGCCCCCCCGAGAGCGAACCGACCAACTGACGTGCCGATTTCACTGTGGTGACCGATAGGTCACTCAGAACCTTCTTGGACGTGAGTTCCATCGATATTTCGTCGAGGAGTCCTCGTCGAGTGCTCTCGTGACCCAGGAACATGTTTTGGACGATGTCGAGATTGTCACAAAGCGCTAGGTCTTGATAGACCGTCGCAATACCGAGCGCTTCGGCGTCTCGCGGCGTATGCACGTGGACTTTTTCACCCTTCCACAACATGTCACCACTCGTGGGCGCGTAGATGCCCGCAATGGTCTTTATAAGGGTTGACTTGCCAGCACCGTTGTCACCAATGAGGGCGGTAACTTGACCAGCGGGTATGTCCATATCAACGTGCTGTAGTGCTTGTACCGGGCCGAAACTCTTGGTCACGCCGCGCAAGGACAGCAGCACCGGCGACGGCGAACGTTCGGAGCCGTGTTGGTGCACAGCTGCGACGCTTCAATCACCTTGTCAGCGATGACAGTCTTTTGGACCGTCGCCGCCGTAACCCAGGTGGCCTTCAACAAGACGGACGGAACGTTCTTCAACGCGGCCGAAGTGGCACTCGTGTCCGGCGTCGTGCCATTGACAAGAGACTTCGGCGGCGTCACACCCGCACGCAGGTATACGGCAAGTGCCGCGGCGGCCTGGGCTTCGAGCCAAATTGGCTTGTAGACGGTGCCGCACTGGTACCCAGCGATGATGTTCTGGAAGCCAGTCAGCGTCGCGTCTTGACCAGTGAAGGGAATCGTCTTGGGCTTGAGACCCTTGCTCTGCAAGTAGCTAATGATGGGCGCTGCGTTTTCGTCGTTCGGCGTAACGACCGCGTTCACCTTGGGATTGGCCGTGTACACGCCCTGGAAGTCCGTGAGCGCCGTATTCGGAGTCCACGTACCAGTGCCCTGCACGATCAGGTTCTTCTTCGCCACGCTGTAGCCGGCCTTGGCCAACACCTTGGAGTAGCCCTGGTAAAAGAGCGTCGCGTTGTTGTCCGTCGGGTCACCCTTCATTTCGTACACCAGCGGCGACTTCACGTGCCACGCCTTGATGCAGCTCGTCATGCCGGAACCAATCAGCGAACCGACGGCGACGTTATTGAAGCTGACGTAGTACTCACGCGAACCACCGAGCACCAAACGGTCATAGTCAATGACTTTGACGCCGTGAGCCTTGGCGTACGTCTCAATCTGTGCACCCGTCGTTGAGTCGAGCGCGTCCACGAGGAGTACTTTGGCACCCTTGGTGATGTCGGCCTGCGCGTCGGTGTACTGCGTCGTGGTCGAACCCTGCGCGTTTTGAATGATGAACTGGTTGCTCTTGAGTCCAGCCGCTAAGAACGCCTTCTTCAAGTACGGTGCGTCAAACTCGGTGTAACGCGTTGAAGAGACGGTGTCCGGCAAAATAACGGCAATGCTGCCCTTACCCTTGGCGGCCAAACTCTTCAGAGATGCCATCGTGGAGAACTTCGTGTTGAACGAACTGTTCGACACGCCGGCCGCCCCGCTGACTGTGCTCATGACCGGTAGCGCCGCGACGACAAAACTGCCGACCAATGCTACGGACGCGAGCCTTCTCGCTGTCTTAAATTTCATTTCCCCAACCCTTCTGTGACATCGAATGATGTCGTTTATGTGTCTACCGCGTGAACATTCCCTTACGGACAATGCTCGAATTTTGAAACTAGCACGAGATGCGCACTTGGCGTACCGCTGGCACGATCTTTGAAATGACCTTCTAACTTGGGCCCTGAGGATCCGCAAGCACCGCGTCCAGTGTTTCCATGATTGCCAGCGTCTCGTCGAGAGGCATCACGGGACTCTCTAGGAGTCCCGCTTCAAGGCAACGCGCAACTTCAATAGCCTGAAACTGCAGGCCACGCCCAGGCACGTCGAAGTGATAGGAGCGGGCTTCGCCATCTCGCGTGATCAACTCAAAACTGACCGGCGCGTAGAAATCGCCACCAATCTCTATCCGAGCCTCTCGCCCCGTGACGCACGCTCGCGTCGCCGAACGAGCGCTCGAGGTGCACGTCAACACGGCGTGCGCACCCGTGTCGTAGCCAAAGAGCATCGAGACTTGACCGTCGACCCCCGTGAAGGATGGTTCAACCAGCGAACACACCCGAGACGGACGTCCGAACAACATGGACGCAAACGATACGGGGTAGATCCCCAGGTCCAACAGTGCCGATCCTCCAAGTTCTGGTGCGAATAACCGAGAAGACGCGTTCGTGGGGAACCACTTCCCGTGGTCCGCCTCGAAGGCGACCAGTTCGCCCAGTGCACCGGCACGAATAAGGTCGCGTAAGGCGACGACGTGGGGCAAGAAACGAGTCCACATAGCTTCCATCACGAACAATTTCTTCGCTCGTGCCACCTCGATAAGTTGGCGCGCTTCGTCAGCGTTCATCGTGAAGGCCTTTTCGACCAGGACGGGTTTACCGTGGTTGAGCGCGAGCAGTGCGTTTTCGAGATGCATCGGGTGCGGGGTTCCCACGTACACCGCGTCGACGTCAGGGTCTTCGACCAGCGCCTCGTACGACCCGTAAGCACGCGACAGACCGAACTCGTTGGCGAAGTTTTGAGCCGTCTCGAGATTTCTCGAACCGACCGCGACGACCACGCCTTCGTCAACGTGTCCCAGGTCCTGGGCAAACGTGTGCGCGATGCGACCAGTACTGATAATCCCCCAGCGAAGAGGTTTCATAACGACTGCCTTTCCCACG
>NCBD01000035.1 GCA_002255315.1 Actinobacteria bacterium 21-64-8
GCCCCACGTCAGCGAGACGCGCGATGCGCCGCACCGTATTGGCGTCGACGACGAAGTTCTGGCCGAGCGCGCGCGAGGGCTTTAATCCGTGGCGCTCCAGGAGAGCCGCCACGTCGCTGCGTGAGTGGGTCACCAGGTCACTCGGACGTTGATGACGCCTTGGGGAAGTGGGGCGAGTTCGGCGAACTGAGTTTCGGAAAGATCGATGATGTGATTCGAGCCTGAATCTTCATGGTCGGTGACGGTGCAACTGATGGTGTGGCCCGTCGCCAAGTCGCGCACCGTGACGACGGTACCCATCGGCAAGAACCACGTCGCGCAGCGTCCGGGAAAGTACGAATACCACGTAGCCACGCCGTACTTATAGTGACCCGCCGCGATTGCCGCCTTCTCGTTCACCCCCGCGGGTGCACGAAAGGTATCCGCGGCGCGCACGGGAGCGGCGCGCACGGCAGCGGCGCGCACGGGAGCGGCGCGAGTCATCACGCGCACCACGACGTGCGCGTGCCAGCGGACCACCGTGCCCGGGGCCGGTGACTGGGCCACCGCCACCACCCACGTGCCATTCGCCGCTCCAGGTCCGACGGTCGAAAAATAGAGATCAGTTCGGCGCATGAGCGCGAAAACTTGCGCGCGATTATGGCCAATGAGTCGTGGCATGATGCGCGGGCCCCTCGGGGTGAGGTTGGTCACGTGCACGACGACTCGCGAGTGATACGCGACGAGCGCGCCGGGGCGCGGGGACTGGGCCGTGGCGCGCACCCAGCGACTCTGTGCCGAACCGGGACCAACGGTGACAAAGTAGAGACCAGCGCGACGCATTTGGGCGTAGACCTGCGCGCGATTGTGCCCCACCAAGGTGGGTACGCGCACGGGGGCGTGCGGGGCGGCGCCGCCGCTCAACGCGGGGGTCAACGAGGCCACCGTGAGAGCAAGTGCTGCCCCCGTGGCACGAAGCGCGTACGGGCGCCAAGGCGCCCGACGTGTTGATGTCCTCAGATCTGTCCTCCGCCAGGACCGCGCGACACCGAGTCCGCGCCCTCCAACGCTATGCACCGTGGCCCTCAAACACAACCTCGCGGTAAAAAACGCCCAAATTATGGGTAATCTCGCCCCTAGAGCGGCAATTTAAAGAGCCGTGCCGTATTTTTGGAGGTCTGGTCGCGAACGAGCGCCACGTCCTCACCACGCAGTGCCGCTACGTACTCACCCACGACCGAAACAAAACTTGGCTCATTCACTCGACCGCGGTGCGGGACGGGCGCGAGGAAGGGACTGTCAGTTTCGACGTGGAGTCGATCGAGCGGGATGAGCTTGGTCGCTTCACGCAGCGCCTCGGCGTTTTTAAAGGTGACTACCCCCGAGATTGACACGTCGCATCCGCGCTGCAGACAGCCGTCGACGTCAACTGGTGTGCCCGTGAAACAGTGAATGACGGTCCGCGCAGGCACGCCCTCGCTGTCGAGGATGTCAAAGAGGTCGTCGAAGGCGTCCCGAGCGTGAATGACGAGGGCGAGATCGAGCTCGTGGGCGAGGCCCAGTTGCGCGGCGAAGCTGGCGCGTTGAGCGTCGCGCGCGGAGTGCTCGTAGAAGTAGTCCAGCCCACACTCGCCAATGCCCACCAGACGAGGGGCGCCCTCGCGCGCGAGGGCCGCCACCGGGCCCAGATCACTCGCCGCGTCGTGAGGGTGCAGTCCGACGGTCGCGTAAAGCTCAATCGGTGATTCCCTTCTGACCAGGGCTAACGCTTGGGCGGAGCTTTCGAGGTCCGTGCCGATCACTACGGCGCGCTCGACACCGGCTCCAGCGGCGCGCGCCAACGTGGCCTCGAGAGCGACCTGAGCGTCGGGCGCGGAGTCAAAGAATCGATCCTGCAGGTGACAGTGAGCGTCAATCCAGTAGTTCACTCGGACTCAACGATCCGAGGAAAGAGCGCGTCGGCCTTCACGACGCGCGCACCGCCTGGGTAGAGGCCCCAGCGCGCGCAACTCGCGAAGGGGCCACTCGTTGGCACACCACTAAGTCCAATGCGTCGCCAGATCTCGGTGGCCACGCTCGGCATCGCGGGCGAAATCATGATGGTCACCAGTCGAATCGCTTCGAGCGCGTCACCCATCACGCGCGCGACCTCGGGGCCCGATTCCATCTTCCACGGAGCGTGTTCTTCGAGATACGCGTTCGTGGCGCCAATGAGTTCCCACGTGGTTTCGAGCGCCACGCTCGGCGCAAAATTCTCCCACGCGCGCTGCACGCCCTCGACCACTCGCTCGGCGGTGACGCGCAAGTTCGACGACGCGTCCGGAGCCGGTCCAACGCCCTCGCACTTCGAACTGACGACTGAGACGACCCGCGCCACGAGGTTGCCCAAGTTATTGGCCAGGTCGGTGTTGTAGCGCGCCGTGATGCCCTCGAGGGAAAATTCGCCGTCGTTGCCGAGAATCGTCTCGCGCAACAAGTAGTACCGCAGTGGATCCACACCGAATTCGGCACTCAAACTCGAGGGCGAAAGGTCAGTCACTTTGACGGGCGCGTCGGCGTCCATCGTCTTGCCGAGCTTTTTGCCCCCGACGAGGAGCCAACCGGTGACTTGGACGTGGTGAACCGGCGCAAGACCGGCGGCCATGCACATCGCGGGCCACCACACGCAGTGAAAACGAAGGATCTCTTTGCCGACGAGGTGATGCGAGTCGGGCCACCAACGCTCAACCTCATCGTCGTCGCGCCCGTAGCCGATGGCCGTCAGGTAGTTAATGAGTGCGTCGTACCAGACGTAAAAGACGTGGCGTTCGTCCCACGGTACTGGTATCCCCCACGAAATCGACGTTCGCGTGATGGAGATGTCCTTAAGACCGCCCTTGATGAACGACCGCGCTTCGTTTCGCCGCGTCTCGGGCGTGACGAAGTCGGGATGCTCGTCGTAGTAGGCGAGGAGTCGCTCCTCGAAGGCACTGAGGCGAAAGAACCAGTTCTCTTCTTGCATCTGGGTCAAGAGCCGTCCATGAATGGGACACTTACCTTCGTCGCTCGCTTCGAGGGTGTAGTAGTCCTCGCAACTCACGCAGTACAGACCCTCGTAGACGTCCTTGTAGATGTAGCCGTTCTCGTAGATCGTGGTCAGGAATGCCTGCACCGTTTGAAAGTGTCGCGGCTCGGTCGTGCGAATGAAATCGTCGTTGCTGATGTTGAGATTGCGCCACGCGTCAAGGAAACGGGGCGCGATGTGATCGACCCACGCCTGGGGGCTCTGCCCGTTTCGCTCGGCGGTGTCCGCGATTTTCTGACCGTGCTCGTCGGTACCGGTGAGGAACTTGACGTCGTCGCCCGCCAAACGGTGCCAACGCGCGAGCGCGTCCGCGTTCACCGTGCAGTACGCACTACCAACGTGGGGCGCGTCGTTGACGTAGTAAATCGGCGTGGTGATATAGAAACGGCCCATAGAACGAGGCTACCGAACGAGAGCTAATCGCGAGTTCGCCCGAGGGCGAGTTGGTAGACGTGACGACGCGCCACACCCAGTGCCTGGGCGACTTCGTCGACCGCGTCGCGAGTGCTCGCGCCTTCGTCAAAGGCGTGATCGAGTGCGCGAAGAATCTCCTCGTCGTCAATGACGCGTTCGTCGAGCAGACCTTCCAGCACCACGACGAGCTCGCCCTGGGTCTCACGGCCCTCGAAGTGCGACGCCACCGAGGTGAGGGTGCCGCGCACTAACTCTTCGTGCAGTTTCGTCAACTCGCGCGCGACGACCACTCGGCGAAGCGGCCAACGCTCGGCGAGTTCGTCCAAGGTCGCGCCGAGTCGCTGGGGTGACTCGTAAAAGACCACGGTGCGCGCTTCGTGCGACCAACTCTCGAGTCGGCGCTGGCGCTCGGAGCCCTTGCGTGGGAGAAAACCCTCCATAATGAATCGCTCGGTCGAGAGTCCACTGATCGACAGGGCGGTCACGACCGCACTCGGACCGGGAGCGCTCGTGACGGCCAGTCCCGCTTCAATCACGGCCGCCACGACGCGTTCGCCCGGGTCCGAGATGCCCGGCGTACCGGCGTCACTGACCAGCGCGACCAATTTGCCCGCGCGCACGTGGGCGACGACCTGGGCGCAGCGCTCGAGCTCGTTGTGCTCGTGCAGGCTCTGGAGGGGGGCACGGGGCGTCAGACCGTGAGCGCTGTAGAGAATGCGCGAGCGCCGGGTGTCCTCGCAGTACACGACATCGGCCGTGGTGAGAGCTTCGAGCGCGCGCGGCGAAAGATCCCCGAGATTGCCAATAGGCGTCGCCACTACGACCAGTTGACCAGGAGGTGTCAGATCCACGACTGCCTCCTTTGGCTCAACTCGTATCGAACCTACTAACATTGTCACCTATGTCAAAGCGGACCGTGAAGCGCAAACTACGCGCCAAGAAGAAGGCCAACCACGGCAAGAAGCCGAACTGCGGGCGCGGCTAAGGCGCCTCGTCGACTTCGCCGCTCCAGCCACCACCGCGCGACGCCAACACCGACGCCAGTAATGCCGGCCGATCAGTGATGAGGCCGTCGACACCCAAATTCAATAAGCGCTCCATCTCGTCGCGGTCGTTAATGGTCCACACGTGCACCGCCAGCCCGCTCGCGTGGGCGACCTCGACGAAACGCGTGGTGACGACGTCGGTCTCGCCGAAGCGGGCGGGCACCTGCAGCGCCTGGGCGCGGGGGACGACTGGTTGGTCGGCGTCGAGAGAAAAAAAGAAACTGGCCGTCTCCTGGGTCGCGGCCGAAGTCGCGACCTCGGGCGCCAGCGAGCGAAATCGCTGAATTGCGCCATCGTGGAAGGACGCGACCATCACCGACTGGCGCCGGCCCAGTCGCGTGAGTTCATTCGCCAGCAGCTCTTCGTAGGGTTCGACGTCGGGATCGCTCTGCTTGATGTCGAGGTTGAGCACGACCCCGGGGAACGTGGTGACCACCTCTTCGAGCGTCGCGACACGCAACGTCGAGTCCCTCGGAGCGCGCCCTCGCAGGGTGTAGTCCTCATCACGGCAACCCGGTGAGACCGTGGCGCCCTCAATCCACCAGTAGGCGTTATCCATCTCGCGCAGTTGCGCCAAGGTCAGTGCCGCAATGGACCCGTGATGATTTGTGGTGCGATCAACCGTCTCGTCGTGGCAGACCACCAGCTGGCGATCACTGGTCGCGTGTACGTCGAGTTCGATGGCCGTCGCCCCCACACGAAGGGCCCGGTCAATGGCGTAGAGCGTCGACGACGGCCCCTCGAACGAGCCACCCTGGTGCGCGAAGGCAATGACCCGACGCGTCAGCCACGGGTTCACGTCGACGGCAGTCCGTCGGGGTAGAGGTGGAGCCGCATTCGATACTCCAGGTAGAACGCCAGTCCGGGAATAAAGCCCGCGAAGAACATCAGTCCCAGTAACGCAACGTTCAAGCGAAATTTCAAGACGACGTTAAAGCACATGATCATGTAAATCGGGTACAAAACGATGCCGTGACCAATGCCGACGATTCTGACGAACCAACTGAGGTGTCGCCAGAGGGTGAGATCCACGCTGTGCAAGAGCAACGTCGCGCACAGCACTAGCAACGTCGTGCCGGTGATAAAGGACATCAAGCGGTAACGGCGAAAGGCCTGATCCACTAGTGGCCCCAGAGGCGCTTCTTTGGCTGGGTCGCGAGACTGGCCAAATGGTCGTTGTAGGCCGTCAGGGCCGGACTCTCTTCGACTTTCAGGGCCTCACGCGCCTCACGCGCCTCTTGGCGCATGCGCTCTTCGTACTGGCGACGCGCCTCAATCTCTGCCTCGTCGGCCTTTTCGAGATTCAATAAGGCGTACCAGCCAAGGACGCCGAGCACCGCGAAGACCGGCCACTCGATGGCGTAGAGAAAGCTCAGCGAATTACCCTGAATGGCCCGGCCGACCTGCCACCAGGCCGCCATCGCGCACGACGCCAACCACAAAATGAGTGCGACGTGCAATCCAATCGCTCGAGGCGAGAAATACTTGGACTTCACGAGGGTCATACTATCGACCAATATTTTTGTATGCATTCGCCCCGTAGAATTCTTGAGTGCTCGGCACCTTGATTCCCGCGTTCTCCTGGCACCACCTCAACCAGTGGACGATATCTCTCGTTCCCAACGTGTTTTTGTTGGTTTTTGCCGCCGGCTATCTCTGGGCCCAGCGACGAATTGCCTGGCCCCGCGCACGAACGGTGTGTTTCCTGCTCGGCCTCGCGGTCACGTTTCTCGCCGTCGAAAGCGTTATCGGCGTCTTTGATCACACCTACTTCTCGGTGCACATGGTCCAACACCTGTTGCTCATCATGGTCGCCGGGCCGCTCTTCGCACTGGGCGCCCCCTTAGAACTGCTCTATCAAGTTCTCCACGAACGCGGCCGCGCAGTCCTCGACGGACGCGTCGTCACGGCGCTCTTACACCCACTCGTCGCTTTTGGTCTTTACCTCGTGTTCATTCCCATCGCCCACCTCACGAGCTTTTATAACTTGATGTTGCTGCACGAGCCGCTACACGATCTCGAACACGTCGCCTTTCTCGTCGTGGGCTACCTCTTTTTTCGCGTCGCCTTCGGTCGCGAACACGGCGTGCAACTGCACCCGGGACTTCGACTCGTCTTCGTCATGGCGGCGGTACCAGTGGACACCTTCACGGGTCTGGCGCTCGTGTCGGAGACGAAGAATCCCTTTCCCGCCTACCGTCACCTCGCCCCAAGTGGGGCGTCGCGGTTATCGATCTTGAACGATATTCACTTAGGGGGCGTCATTATGTGGATAGGTGGCGACGTGTTGATGCTGCTCGCCTGTATCCCCATCACGGTGATTTGGGTGCGATACGAGACGCGCCGTACGCGCGTGCTTGATCAAGAGCTCGACGCGCTCGGGCTCTAGCTACAACAGCCCCGCGTTTAACGCGAGCTCTTCGAGGTCCGACTCAGGTCGCGCGCCGAGGTGCGTGATGACTTCGCCCGCGCACAGCGAACCAAGTTCGGCCGCCTCCACCGGGTCGGCACCGAGGGCCAGCGAGTACAAAAAGCCCGCGGCGAACATGTCGCCCGCGCCGTTTTGGTCAACGACATGCTCGACCTCGCTCGCGGGTACTGAGACGACGCCGGTCATGGTCGCCACGTCAGCGCCCTGAGGTCCGCGCGTCACCACGGCCAAAATCCCGAGCTCTTCAATGGCGGCGAAGGCGTCGTCGAGGTCGCGCAATTGAAAGAGCGACAAAATCTCGTCTTCATTCGCGAGCAGCACATCGACGTCGCCCGTGACCAGATCGAGAAAGTCCCGACGGTGACGATCAACACAAAACGAATCCGATAGCGACAGCGCGACCATGGAGTCGTGGTCGTGCGCAAAGTTGACGACCTTTCGAATCGCTTCTTTCGCGGGCGGAAGATCGAAGAGGTAGCCCTCGACGTACGTGATCTCTGAGCGCGAAATGAGACCCTCGTGGATGTCGTTGACGCGTAATTGATTGGAAGCTCCCAAATAGGTAGCCATCGTGCGCTGCGCGTCGGGAGTAATGAACACGTGGCACCGACCCGTCGCGCCCTCGCCGAGTTGCGCCGTCGCCACGTCGAGCTCCACGCCCAGTGAGCGCAAATCGTGGCAGAAGCGCTCACCGAACTCATCGTTGGCGACTTTGCCGATATAGCCGCACGTCCCACCAAGCGCCGCGACCCCGGCGATGGAGTTGGCGACCGAGCCGCCCGACATCTGAATCGTCGGGCCCATCGCGCCGTAGAAGCGTTCGAGTTGGCTCTCTTCGATGAGCGACATCGAAGCTTTCACCAGTCCGAGTTGGGCGAAAATTTCGTCAAAGTCTTGCGTAATGATGTCGAGCAAAGCGTTGCCGATTCCCGTGACGGCTAAGCGGTTTGGACCGGGCTTCATGCGCAGCGAAACGGGCGTTGGTGTGGAAGTCACGCTGCGAGCGTAGAAGATTTCATAATAAGGTTGCGAACCGTGAGCACTTCATCGAATCCCTACCGCCTCGCGCGCCACGTCATACCGAGCGCGTACCGCATCTTCTTAAGTCCGGACCTCAGCGCCTTTAGCTTCAGCGGGCGCGTGGAAATCGATGTCGACATCGTCGAACCCGCCGCCGAGTTGACCCTGCACGCCATTGAGTTAGACCTCGGCGCGGCCACGTTGACGAGCGGCGGCGTCAGCCTTCGCTCGAGCGAGGTCGCTTACGACGGGACCTACGAGACGGCCACCTACCGCTTCGACGAAGCGCTACCCAGTGGTCCGGCGGTCTTAGAGATTGCCTTCACGGGCACCTTAAACGACCAACTGCACGGTTTTTATCGCTCGACCTTCACCGACGACGAGGGCGTCACTCACGTCATCGCAACCACCCAGTTCGAACATTCTGACGCTCGACGCGCCTTTCCCTGTTTCGATGAGCCTTCCTTCAAGGCGACTTACGAAGTCAGTTTGACCGTACCGAGTCACTTGGCCGCGTATTCAAACTCTCCCGTCGCGAGCAACGTGGACCTCGGCAACGGCCAGCGTACCGTGACCTTCACGCCGACGATGAAGATGTCGACCTACCTCGTCGCGTTCGTCATTGGACCCTTCGAAGAGACGGACGCGCTCGACGTGGACGGGGTG
>NCBD01000165.1 GCA_002255315.1 Actinobacteria bacterium 21-64-8
GTTTTGGTGGTCAAAAAAAAGTTAGCACTCTCATTATGAGAGTGCTAAAATGGTGCCGTCGGTCCCAGGGCCGACGGCACCAAGAATCAGTTACACGTTTCAGGAGGTTTGCAATGACTCTTGTCAGAAATGACTCATTTCGCGATATTGACCGCTTTTTGAAGCAGTTTTGGGTTACGCCCGAGGTCAATCGCTTCCACACCGTGCCCATGGACGTCTATCGAAACGACGACTCGTTCCTCGTCGTGGTCGATCTGCCCGGCGTGAGCGCGGACAAAATTGACTTGACGGTGGAGAACAACGTGTTGTCCATTCACGCCGAACGCTCGGTACCGACTTCCGTGGAAGGAGTCGAGCGGTCGCTCGCGGAACGTCCCTACGGTGAGTTCCGACGTCAGGTTTATCTCGGGACCAACGTTGACGCCGAGCACAT
Organism: Actinobacteria bacterium 21-64-8; assembly: GCA_002255315.1. GTDB lineage: Bacteria > Actinomycetota > Acidimicrobiia > Acidimicrobiales > RAAP-2 > RAAP-2. The sequence goes on from NCBD01000165.1 coordinate 434, forward strand.
CCGGGCGAGTTACGAAGACGGCATTTTGACGGTGGTCGTACCCATCGCGGCGCACGCCAAGCCCCGTCGCATCGACGTCTCACCCTCTAAGGGGACGAGCGTCCTCGACGCGTAGACCCCTCGTCGGTAATGATCGCGGTGCTCTCGACGACGTTGCTCGTTGAGGGCACCGCGATTTCGATTTACGGGAAGAGTCCGCGCACCTTGGTGGCTTCGGCGATTCGCTCGACGCCGAGCGCCAGCGCCGTTTCGCGCAAGGGGACGTTGAGTTCTTGTTGACGACGCCACACGTGCTCGAAGGCTTCGCGCATGGTGCGCTCGAGGCGCTGGTGGAAGAGTTCAGGCTCCCACCAGTAGCCCTGGAGATCTTGAGCCCATTCGAAGTAGGACGCGACGACACCGCCGGCGTTGGCGAGGACGTCGGGCACGACGGGAATGCCGCGACTCTCGAGTATCGCCGCGCCCTCGCCGGTCGTGGGACCATTGGCCGCTTCGACGACGACGCTCGCCGTGAGCGACGAGGCGACCGTCTCGGTGATAAAGCCGCCGAGTGCGGCGGGAATGGCGATATCGCTCGGGAGGGTAAAGATTTGATCGGCCGGTACTTCGTCGGCCCCGGGGTAACCGAGAATGGTGCCCGAATCGGCGAAGTGCTTGGCCATCAAGGCCGCGTCGATGCCTTCGGGCACGTACACCGCGCCGTGCACGTCGGCGAGGCCGACGACCTTCATGCCGCGATTGCTCAAGAGCTCGACGAGTGGACCACCGACCTTGCCGTAGCCCTGGATGACGACGCGCTCACCTTCGGGGGTGCGACCGAGTCGTTGGAGAAGCGAGGTCGCACAAATCGTCACGCCCAGTGAGGTCGCGCCGGCGTGGCCGAGCGTGCCGCCGATGGACAGCGGTTTACCGGTGACGACGCCAGTGACGTTATGGCCGCGCAGCATGGACACGGTGTCCATGATCCAACTCATCACCTGCGTGTCGGTGTTGATGTCGGGGGCGGGGATGTCGCGGTCGGGCCCAATCATGGGTGCGATGGTAAAGGCGTAGCGACGCGTGAGTCGTTCGAGTTCGCCGCGCGAGAGCAGTGAGGGATCAACCGCGACGCCGCCCTTGGCGCCACCGTAAGGAATATTGACGACGGCGCACTTGATAGACATGTCGGCGCTCAGGGCGGCGATCTCGTCGACGTTGACGCTCGGGTGAAAGCGAATGCCGCCCTTGCCGGGTCCGCGCGACGTGTCGTGTTGGATGCGCCAGCCGGTGAACATCTCGACCTCGCCCGAATCCATCTTGACGGGTACCGCGACTTCGAGAATTCGTTCCGGGGTCACGATGCGCTTGATCATCCCCTCGTCGAGGCCGAGGAGATGTCCCGCTTGTTCAATGAGGGAAGCGACGTGAAGCCATGGATTAAACGCGTGAACGCCCGCGTCGTGAGGACGTGTGACCACGTTGTCACCAGCCTTTGTGAGTGTCGAAAGCGCCGTTGCTTTCGCTCTTAGCGTAGAGGGAGTTTCTGGGTCCGTGGTGGCACGTTATCGCGAGAAGTCCCCGGGCGCGTCCGGTACTCTGGCTCGCAGTGCGCCAGAAAGGGTCCCCATGAAGATCTCGACGATGTTGAGCTACGCCGGCGGTTTCAAAGAGGCCGCCCGCGAGGTGACCGAAATGGAAAAAGCCGGCCTTGACCTGGTCTGGGTCGCCGAAGCCTACGGCTTTGATAGTCCGTCGCTCATGGGCTACTTGGCGGCGCTGACGAGCACCGTCGAGATTGGCGCCGCGATTCTGCCGATCTACACGCGAACCCCGACGTTGATCGCCATGACCGCGGCGGGACTTGACGCCTTGAGCGACGGACGCTTTCACTTGGGACTCGGCGCCTCGGGCCCCCAGGTCATCGAGGGCTTTCACGGCGTTCCCTACACCAACCCCCTCGGTCGCACTCGCGAAATCGTCGAAATCTGTCGCGACGTCTGGCGTCGCGAAGCGCCCGTCGTGCACGAGGGCAAGAATTTCACCTTGCCCCTGCCCCCCGACCAGGGAACGGGACTGGGTAAGCCCCTCAAGATCATTGCGCACCCCGTGCGCAGTGAAATCCCGGTGTGG
>NCBD01000036.1 GCA_002255315.1 Actinobacteria bacterium 21-64-8
CAAGGACGGCGTCATCACCGTCGAAGAGAGCCAGTCCTTTGGCATGGACATGGACCTCGTCGAAGGTATGCGCTTTGACAAGGGCTACATCGCGCCGTACTTCGCGACGGACATGGAGCGCCAAGAGGCCGTGCTCGAGAACGCTTACGTCTTGCTCGTGTCGAACAAGATTTCCTCGGTACGCGACGTGCTGCCCGTCCTCGAAAAGGTCATGCAGTCGGGACGTCCGCTCTTGATCATCGCTGAAGACGTGGAAGGTGAGGCGCTCGCGACGCTCGTCGTGAACAAGATTCGCGGCACCTTTAAGTCCGTCGCCGTGAAGGCTCCGGGCTTTGGCGAACGTCGTAAGGCCATGCTCCAAGACATCGCAATCTTGACCGGTGGCACCGTGATCTCTGAAGAGATCGGCTTGAAGCTCGACAGCGCGTCGCTCGAACTGCTGGGTTCAGCGCGCAAGGTTGTCGTCACGAAGGACGAGACGACCATCGTCGAAGGTGCCGGATCTGAGGACGACATTAAGGGTCGCATCAGCCAGATCAAGGCCGAGATTGAAAACACCGACTCCGACTACGACCGCGAAAAGCTCCAAGAGCGTCTCGCGAAGCTCTCTGGTGGGGTCGCCGTCATCAAGGTCGGCGCCGCGACGGAAGTCGAATTGAAGGAAAAGAAGCACCGCATCGAAGACGCCGTTTCGACCACGAAGGCCGCGATTGAAGAGGGCGTCGTGCCCGGTGGTGGCGTCGCGCTGCTGCGTAGTCAATCACGGATTCTTGACGCGGCGGAGAAGTTGAGCGGCGACGAGCAGACCGGCGCGAAGATGGTCGCCAAGGCCGTGGAAGCACCGCTGAACCAGATCGCGGTGAACGCTGGCCTCGAAGGTGGCGTCATCGTCGACAAAGTGCGCAATCTGGCCAAGGCGACCGAGGGACTCAACGCCGCGACTGGTGAGTACGAGGACCTTATCGTGGCGGGCGTCATTGACGCCGCCAAGGTCACCCGTTCAGCGTTGCAGAACGCCGCGTCAATCGCCGCGCTCTTTTTGACGACCGAGTGCGTTATCGTCGACAAGCCCGAAGAAAAGGCCCCGGCGATGCCCGGCGGTGGGATGGACGACTACTAAAGTTCCTCGCCAGTGCACAAGGGCCGCGGGCATTGCCCGCGGCCCTTGTGCGTGGGGACGTCGCGAGTCACTCGGCCGTAGCATGGGGGTATGACGACTCCTACTCCCATGGTTCCCTCACGCGGACTCAACGTCGTGCACCTGTTCTGCCATCCTGGCGTTGAGGTCGACGCCGGGGCCGTACGCAAGGCCGTTGACGACGCCCTGGCGTCTGGCCTGCAGGTCGTCACCGCCGCGATTATGGGTGCCAAGGCCGACGCCTGTTTCATGGTGCTCGGCGAGAATCTCTGGGACCTTCGAAAGTTCCAATCAAAAATTCAAGCCGCGGGTTTCGTCGTCGCCGAGAGTTACGTCTCGGTGACTGAAGTCAGCGAGTACGCGGCGGGCATGCCCGAAGCGATGCTGAACGCTCGTCTCTTTCCGACATTGCCCCCCGAGGGGATGCGCGCTTTTTGCTTTTATCCCATGTCGAAGCGTCGTGGTGAAGAGCACAACTGGTACGCCCTGCCCTACGAAGAGCGCGAGCAACTCATGCGCCAGCACGGTTCCTCGGGCAAGGAGTTCCGGGGCCGAGTCTTGCAACTCGTGACGGGCTCGACGGGACTCGACGACTGGGAGTGGGGCGTGACACTCTTTGGCGTGCACATCGATGATCTCAAGGACTGTGTGTACACGATGCGCTTTGACGAGGCTTCGACGCTCTACGGCGAGTTCGGCGCGTTTTACACCGGCATGGTGGGCAGCGTTGACGAGGTCCTCGACGCCACCGTGGCGTAACGAGGGCGTCAACGTGGCCGACATTCCAGAAAAGACCCTGTTGCGTTGGGCCGAATCGCTCGCGGGCGTCGCTCGCACTGGACTCGGCTTTACCGAGAGCCAGTACGAGCGCGAGCGCTTTGAAGAGATTTTAAAGATCGCCGCCGACATTAAGACCGCCGAACGAGAGGGCTTTGACGGCACCCTTGACGCAGACGGAGCGGTGGTGGAATGGATGCGCGAAGTGGGCCAGGGCGTCGCGGGCTACCAGACGCCCAAAGTCGCCGTCGGTGCCGCGGTCACCAACGATCACGGTGAGTTGCTTCTAATTCAGCGAGCCGATTCAGGGTTCTGGCTCTATCCGACCGGCTGGTGTGACGTGGGATATTCCGCGCCCGAGGTCGTCGTTAAAGAGGTCCTCGAAGAGACGGGCATTGCCGCAGAGCCCGTGCGCCTGATTGGCGTCCTCGACGGGATGCGTCTCGGGGCCTCTCGCATCCCCCTGTATTCGCTGCTCTTCTTCTGCCGCGCGGTGGGCGGTGAGTTGAAACCTCACCCACTCGAGTGCACCGACGCGGGGTGGTTCACGCGCGACGCGCTACCCTCACCGACCATCGGCGCCGATCGTTGGGCCGACCCCATTTTTGCCGCCATCGACGGCGAACAACGCGATGTCTTCTACGACGATTTGCGCCGACCAGTGTGGCGAGGTGAGCAGTGAGCGTCGAAGTCTCCGTGGTTACCGAGGTGACCGACGAACTCGTCGGTCACCTCAATCGGCTACTTCCACAACTTTCTTCCAGCGCGAGTGTGCTGACGAATGAGGCCGTTCGCGACGTCGTCGAATCGGATGCCTCGACGCTCCTGGTCGCAACGCGTGACGGCGCGCTCATCGGGATGCTGACGTTGGTGGTGTTCGCGATTCCCTCTGGTCGGCGGGCGTGGATTGAGGACGTCGTTGTCGACGAGTCCGCTCGTGGAACTGGTGCGGGCGAAGCGCTCACTCGCGCAGCGATCGACTTAGCGCGTCGACGTTCAGTGCGATCTGTTGACTTAACCAGTCGCGCCGCTCGCGTCGAGGCTCACGCGCTGTATCAAAAGTTAGGTTTTGTCACACGTGAGACCAACGTCTACCGCTTTACGCTCTGACACCGGCACCGTACCGTTCTTTCGGGGACCGCTAACGTAAATTGGTGGATTACTTGGAGGCGATCGTCGACAACAGCGCTGTGATTTCGGCGTTCGCCGAGCAGATCGACCTTGGCACTCAGATTCCGTCGTGTCCGGGCTGGACGGCCGGTGACTTGATTTTCCACCTGGCGTCAGTGCATCGCTTTTGGGCGGCGGCGGTGCGCGAGAGAAATCCTGGCGCACGTCCGAATCTTGTCGGTTGCGACGTCGATGACGCCGAGCTACTTGCGTGGGCTCGTGAGCAGGTCGTTTCGTTAGTGGATGCTCTTGCGGCAGCGGGCGGGGCGCCATGTTGGACGTGGTGGGGGGAACCCCGTGCCGCTGACGCCGTTGCTCGCCATCAAGTCCAAGAATCGGTAGTTCATTGCTGGGACATCGGCCACGCCCTAGGTCGGGACTTTGAGATTCCCACCAATCAAGCGCTGGACGGTATCGCTGAATTCGTCGAGCTCCAGTCAACCTCTTTGGAGAAGCCAGTTGGCCACCATCTTTCATTTCGGCCAACCGATGGAGCCGACGTAGTTACTTACGGTGATCTTTCACTTCCACGCATAGCGCTCTACGGTGCGGCGTCGGACATTGTTCTCGTGATGTATAAACGTCGCCCCCTGGAATCTCTACGAGTGGACGGCGACGTCGCGGTCACGCAGCAATGGCTTGACTGCATCGATTTGTCGTGAAGTGATGTCCCGGTGCCCGAGGGGCGCCGCGTAACCGACGTCGTGACGTCGACGGCAAATGGGTGGACATGTCAGTGTGACTACTCGATCAGAAGTGATTTACTCGACTCGGCGCGAGGTCCAGCATGATGGCGAGCAGACCCGTCAAACGCTGGTGCGTCGGGTCAGCTTGCGTCACGCCAACGGATCGAACATAATCTCGCGCACTTCTTGCGCGCAGCGACACGCCGCAGCGAATTTCGCCGCCCACTCGAGTGCCGCTTCGCGCGATGGAACGTCAACAATGGAAAAGCCCCCCACGACGGCCTTGGTTTCTGGGTAGGGACCGTCGATGAGGTGGCCGTCGATCGTGACGATTGTGGCGCGCTGGCTGTGCAGCCCTCCGCCAAAAATCCACACGCCCGCGTCTTGGGCGCAGCGCACGACTTCGTGCGCTGCGTCACTTACGTCACCCAGCTCGTCGGGTGCAATATTCATCGTGCCGACGTCGAACGAGATGAGATATCTCGGCAGGGGAGTCTCCGTTTCTTCGTGATGAAATGGGTGATGGTCCAGGGCGGCGCCGTTGAACCATAACTTACGCGACGTAAGGGCGCCGCCTCGTCACACTCCCTCGAGTGGTCGACACATCGTGTCTTGACGAGATTCGCCTTACTACTCTCGGACCATGATGATCATTACCGTCTTTCGAAGCCGACTTCGACCGGGCGTCGAACCTGAGTATCAACGCGTTGCTCGTCAGATGAGCGAGCTCGTGCGTCACATGGGCGGCTTCGTCGATGAGAAGCGCTTCACGTCAGACGACGGCGAACGCGTCACCATCGTCCGATTCAATGGTCGAGAGAATCATCGGGCATGGGCGGAACATCCCGACCACGTGGGGGCCCAGCAACGTGGCCGAGCCGAGTTCTATTCGTGGTACGACATTTCGGTGGCTGAGGAGACCTACGGCCGACGCTTCGAGTCGTCTCTATCGTGACGGTGAAGCCCACTGAATGAATGACAGAGATCGCATGGCGCGGCTGAAACGCTGCGCAATGGCGGTGAAAGAATAGTTGCGCGGCACGGCTTCCTCAGACGATCCGTTCGAAAGCACTGGAGTTGCGTGCAATGTCTCTCACCGACGTAGATGGGGCGTTTGAAGCGGTCACGGAGAGCGTGGACGAAGTTCGACGGTGGTTGTGGTGGGCGCAAGGACCGCTGGACGAGGATTCCTACCACGACTTTGTGCGGGCCCAGTCGGAGAAATTCGTCAATGACGTCGAGTGGCGCTACTACGTCATTGATCGCTTCGACAACCACCTCGTGGGCGGGGGCAGTATTAACCCCGCACATTCCACCGACACACAATCGGCCAGCGTTGGTTACTGGATTCGCACGTCGTGCACCAAACGTCAGTTCGCGACGCAGGCGGCAAGCCTCTTGACCGACGCCGCCTTCACGTATCTGACAGAGATCGCGGAAGTGGAGATAAGCATGGACGTCGCCAACGTAGCGAGCGCGCGTATTCCAGCGAAACTCGGGTTTTCCCTTCGGGGCGAGTTCGACAGAGCCATTCGGGCGCCGGGGCACACGGGCCGCGGATTCATTTGGTCCTTGAGTCGCGCCGCGTGGCGGGGCCCCCAAGAATCCGGCACCAGTTCTTCGTTAACGCAGCCGCGCACTTTGAGCGATTCGTAGCCTCACACTTCGCCTCTCGTCGTCGCTCGTGTGGCACCTCCACGGCCGCGGTGCTTCCACGTCGAGTCACGCACCGGCGGGGTTGACGAGGACTTTCATAAGTAATTTGTCATCACGGCGTAGATGGCGTCGACGGCGAACTCGAACAAAGTCTGAACGTCACACAGAAGTTTTCGTGACAGTTATGGGCCAGTATGGAGGGGTCGTGAGTGCCGTCACCTACCTGCGTGGGAGCGAATCATTCACTCTGGGAATGGGAGCCATGGGAGTCGTGTGCAGTTTCGCCAAGACGCAGTAGTGCAGCCAATATCAGCGGTCACGGACGACAAAAGGCTCGGTGACTCGTGACAGAGCGTGGCGTACCGATCCCGTCGCACTCGTCCGTGGCTCGTCGCCGTTAGTCATGGAGCGAGATCAATGGATGAATTGGAAGCGTGCGGACACGAGGTTTCGACGAAGCGTGAACTGGGGATCAAGGGATTTAGCGACGGGATGAGTTACAACGCGGTGCGCCCCGACTACCCCGGCGAGGCGATGGCATTTTTCGCATCCACCTTTGGTCTCGACGGCACGGTACGCGCCCTCGATCTTGGCGCGGGAAGTGGAATTTTTACGCGACAGATTCGCGATCTCGTTGGTGAAGTGGTCGCCGTCGATCCTTCGGCGTCGATGCGAGAGGCCTTCGCCGCGTCAACGCCTGACGTGGAGATTTTGGAAGGATCCGACATCGCCATACCACTCGACGACGAAAGCGTTGACGTGGTCTTCGTCGCCCAGGCCTTTCACTGGTTTGACGTTCCCGCGGCTCTCGAAGAGATTCGTCGTGTCCTTCGCCCCGGTGGCGGGTTAGGTCTGATTTGGAATGAGCGCGATGAGTCGGTGCCGTGGGTGCGGGCCCTCAGTCTCGCCATGCAGTGGGACCGGTGGCAGCCGTATCGTGTCGGCCGTGATTTTTCGGGACTGCTCTGCGCAGGGCCGTTTCGCGACGTCGAACGTGTGACGTTTCGTCACGCTCAGCTGTTAACCAAAGAGTCGCTCTATCAGCGCGTTTTGACGACGAGCTATATCAGTGTGATGAGCGAGACTGAGCGCACCGCGCTGATGCGCGACGTCGCTAAAGTTGTCGAGCCTCTTGAGACCGCGCGCTGCTGCATTTGGCGCTTCGCGCTGGAAACGCGAAGTGGCGGTGAGTACGATTTCTTAGCGTGCCCTCGTTTGTCAAGCCTCGCTACGCCCTCGTAGCTCTGGACTGCCCGGACCCGCTCGCGCTCGCGGCTTTTTACTCTGAGCTCACCGGTTACGACATCGAACCTCTCGACGGCTTCCCACCCGAGAAGGTGACGTGGATCGAGTTACTGAACGGCGGTCAGCCGACGATTGCCTTTCAAAAGGTCGAACACTTCGTTGCTCCGACGTGGCCCGCGGGTGATGTTCCTCAGCAACTCCACTTGGACTTTGACGTTGAGAACCTTGATGAGGGTGAGTTGTTCGTCCTCTCACTGGGCGCGATCAAGACCGATGTTCAACCCGGATCGTCGTTTCGGGTCTTCCTTGACCCGGTGGGCCATCCCTTTTGTCTCGTCAAACGCACCGTGCCCGACATCGCGTAGCGAAGCGGAATCATTGTCGAGCGACGCTCGCGGGGACGACGTGAACGCTCGTCCTTCGAGACGGGCGTGTCAGTACTGCGCGAAAATTCGTCGCGTCCTCGCATCGACGGTCATCAGAGCGCCATAGGGGAGCACGAGCTGTGGGTCGGTGTGCCCAAAATCAGGTCCGTAGACGACGATGGCGTCGGGAGCGTACAGGCCGCTCACCTGAAAGAGCACGTCACTTTGGTGTTGGCGAAACTCGTCGCGCTGCGCGGGTTCGAGTTGCTGTTCACGGGACCATGCCTTTGCCTTGGCCATGACGATCGCTGCGAAGCGTTCGAGGAGCCCGCGTTCTCCGAGGTTGCGCAGCATTCGAAAGACCTCCTCGCTGCGCGGCATCTCCTCGGAGGTTTCGAGGAGTAAGACCGCACCGTCGTAGGCATCGTTCTCGTCAATCCATCGATTCGTGGCCAAGTTCCAACTCAGGATTTCGAGATTTCCGCCCCAGGTAACTCCCGTGACGCTGTGGTCACCGTGCCAGCGCCAGCCGACGTCGTTCGTGGTGGGCAGTTCGTGTTCAATCGTTTCGGGCCGCCCCCAATCAGGTTGCAAGTCGGTGAATGCGGCGAACGACGGGATTTCGTAGACACCGTCGTCGAAGAGGGCGTGGCGGAGCGATGCCAGGTGTGCGCGGTGCGCACCACCGGGGCGAGCGAGGTGTACTTGCGTCGAACCTCCGTGGTAGCTCGACACGCCGTGTCGCCAGAGCCACAGGTGCAAGTTGGTGTTATCGCTGTAGCCAAAAAATGCCGGAGGATTGTGCTCGAGAAGCGTGGGGTCTAACCGTGGCAGCACCGTGATCTGATCGTCGCCACCAATGGTGGCCATAATGGCCCGTATCGAGGGACGTCGTTGAGGTCACGGGCGCGCGCCTCGGCGCTCGCTTGAAACTGGCGCGTCGTTGGGTATTCGACGGGGACGAGATCGAGCTCACGAAGAAGGGTCTCCATCGCCACCTCGTGCACCTCAGGGAACAGCGCCGGCGCGGCGAAGGAGGGCGACACGATCGCGACCCGGTCGCCCGGCACGAGTTTTCGAGGACGCCGGCGAGGTTCGCTCATCGTTCCAAACTAGTGAGTCGCCATTGCGTACGCTGGCGCGGTGGCCGACCCAGCGACAACGCAGCGGAACACCCGCGTGTCGATTTGCGGCGCCTCGGGCTCGGGCAAGAGCACATTGGCGAATGCGATCGCCAACACGCTTGACATACCTATGCTCGAACTCGACGCGCTGTATCACCAAGCGCAGTGGACACCCCTTGACGCTGACGACTTTCGTGCGCGCGTCGCTGAGTTTGTCGCGCAGCCGTCGTGGATCTGCGACGGTAACTACGAAGTAGTCCGTGCCGCGGTGTGGTCGCGCGCCACGGTGATTGTGCTGTTGGATTTGCCTCGTTGGCGGGTCATGTTGCGCCTGGGGCGTCGAACACTTCGCCGCGCCCTCTGGCGTGAGGAGCTGTGGAACGGCAACAAAGAGTCTTGGCGCAACCTCATGTCTCGCGATCCCGAGCGCAACATCTTGCTCTGGTCGTGGCGAACGCACGCGCGACGTCGTTCGGAGGTGCCGGTGCTCGCGCGGCGCGACGCCGCGCACGCGAGGTTCGTCGTAATCACGCGCAATCGAGAACGGCGCCAACTGCTCGAAGAGTTACGAGCGCCTTAGGGCGTCGGGCCGTTCCCGCGATCTTCCATCTCCCAGGCGTGATCAAGGACGTGCCAGGCGAGACGACGTAAGGCGTAGGAGACGGGCCACGCGGCGCTCGGCACGGGGTGGAGGAGCACCTGTTGAAGTGCCGCGCGTTGGTCGGGCCAGGGTGTGCGGATGGTGACGCGTTGGCCAAGTTTGGCGCAGTACGCGCGCTCAGCCTCCTTGGTGTGCTCGAGTATCGCGCGACGGTCACGCCCACCGCCGCGGGGACCCTTGGTCAACACGTCGGGCGCGTGCGCGAACGCGCGGTCAAAGTAGTCCCAACAGTCCTCGAGCACCGCGACCTGTCGCTCGCGTTCGCGGCGCGCCAGGGGTCGCTCATCCCACGGACCAATCATCGCGGGGGCGCCGAAGTCGGTGGTCGTCGAACCCGTGACGCTTCCGATTACTCGCACTCGCTCACCGGGGCCCTCCACGCCTACGACACGCACGTAGCGTGCGCGAGCATTGTCGAGTGCCTCGAGTGCCTCGTCGGCGTCACGGCCACGGCGACACCACCCCGGCCAATCGAGTGCGATGGCAAAGGTGGTCTTACTTCCCACTTCGAGCACCACTCGACTCACGACACCTCCTTTGACGGTGTTATCACAGCATGGGGCGGTGACGGGTGAACTAATTGCTCGTTCGTACTTTTGCGACGGCACCGAGAGGCGCCTAGGAGACGTCGACCCAGCGTGGGCACTCAAGTCAGTGATTCTTCCTTGCTAGTTTCGAGAGATGTCCCCATCGGATCGCTACACCCACGGCCACCACGAGTCGGTCCTTCGTTCGCATCGTTGGCGTACGGTGGAAAACTCCGCCTCGTTTTTGATTGAGTACCTTAGGGATGGTCAATCGCTACTCGACGTGGGCTGTGGCCCGGGCACCATCTCGGCCGACTTGGCGCGTCGCTTGCCCCGCGGTTCGGTGCTCGCCATTGACAACGCACCCGAAATCATCGAGCTGGCCGCGAGCGACGCCGAGTTTCGTGATGTGGCGAATCTGACCTTTGAGGTGCGTGACATCTACGCCACGGAACTCGAGGACGACTCCTTTGATGTGGTCTTCGCTCACCAAGTACTCCAGCACGTCACCGATCCCATCGCGGCGCTGCGTGAGATGCGTCGCGTCGTGAAGCCAGGTGGAGTCGTCGCGGTTCGCGATACTGATTTTGCGGCCTTTACCTGGTACCCCGACGACGAACGATTGACGCGCTGGCTCGCGTTGTATCACGACATGACCAAGCGCAATCACGCCGAAGCCGACGCGGGCCGCCACCTGAAGTCGTGGGCACGGGCGGCGGGATTCCGCGACGTCATCGTCTCGTCGGCGACGTGGACCTTCGAACAGCCCGACGAACGCCGCTGGTGGGGTGGACTGTGGGCCGACCGCATCCTCGAGAGTCGCTTCGCCGAGCAGGCCCTCGAGTACGGTCTGTCGACCCGCGCGGAGCTCGAAGCGTTAGCCGAGGGTTTTCGCTCGTGGATTGACGCCCCCGACGGCGTCTTCTTTGTCCTCCACGGCCAAGTTGTTGCTCGCAAGTAAACGTCAGATGGATGGCAGACTGACGAGGTGGACCGTTCTCGCGCCGAGCTGATTAGTGCGCGCGACACGAACATTGGGCTCCTCAAGGTCCGCCGTTCGCTGCCGACGAGGGCGCGACGCAACGTGGGCGCGTGGTGCTTCGCCGATCATCTCGGTCCGCTTGCGCTTCGCCCCGGCGAGCGCGCCGACGTCGCTCCGCACCCTCACTGTGGCCTTCAAACCGTGACGTGGCTCTTCGAGGGTGAGTTTTTGCACCGTGACTCACTCGGCAGCGAACAGGCCATTCGGCCCGGCCAACTCAACTTGATGAGTGCCGGGCGCGGCGTCGCGCACGCCGAAGAAGACCCCGATCAATTCGGCCATCGACTGCACGGCATTCAACTCTGGGTCGCCCAACCCGACGCGACGCGCTGTGGACCAGCCGACTTTGAGCACCACGACGCCCTGCCGCGCGTCGAACTTGACGCGGGTGTCGCGACGATGTTGCTGGGCACGTTGCACGGAGTTAGTTCGCCCGCTCGGCGCGACGACGATCTCGTCGGGGCCGAGCTTCAACTCAGTGTGGGCACTTCGGTATTGGAGGCGAGTGAGCTCTACGAGTACGGCGTGATTGGTATTGCGGGTGAAGTACTCGTCGATGGCGCGATGGTCGTACCTGGTTCGATGGCGTACCTCGCGCCCGGACGAGGCGAAGTCGTCCTTACTGCGCTGAACTCGGCCACGGTGATGTTGGTCGGCGGCGTGGCGCTGAGTGAACCGCTCGTCATGTGGTGGAACTTCGTCGCGCGTAGTCGCGACGAGATTGTCGCGGCCTATAACTCATGGAGCGCGCGCGACGAGCGCTTTGGACCGGTCGTGTCACGCGTCAGCCCGATTGACGTCGCGCCACCGGCGTGGTTGGCGCGAGGCTCGTAACTCATCTCTCGCGCGACCTAAGATGAAGACCCGCACGCGTGTCGTGTGCATCAAAGGAGCTTTCATTGGTCGAACTAGCGTTGCCGTCGCGAATCGTGATATTGGGTTGTGGATCCGTGGCCCAGTGTCTGCTTCCACTCATGCTCGACCACTTCAACTTTGATCCCGCGAAGGTCACCATCATTGAAAGCCTCGATCATCGCGAGCGCGTCCTCGACGCACTGGGACGAGGCGTCCAGTACGTGCGTCACGAAATAACCCCCGACAATCTGGCCCAGACACTGAGTACCTACTTGGGCCACGGCGACGTGCTGGTCGACTTGGCGTGGAATATCGACCTGAGTGAGCTGCTCGAGTGGTGCCGTGACCACGGGGTTCGCTATCTCAACACTTCGATTGAAGTATGGGATCCCTATCAAGACCCCGCTCTCGTGTCGCCCCAGGAGCGCACGCTCTACTTTCGCCACATGGCGCTGCGTCGACAGTTGGCCCGCTGGGGCGACAATCGCGGACCGTCGGCGGTCGTCGAACACGGCGCCAATCCTGGGCTCGTCAGTCACTTCACCAAGCAAGCACTCGTCGAGTTAGGCGAGCGCACCCTGCGCGACGGCGTTGCTGGCGCGGCGAGTCCCCTCATTGAGCGAGCCCTCAGTGACGAGGTATTCAACGAATTGGCACGACTGCTCGACGTGAAAGTGATTCACGTCGCCGAACGTGACACGCAAGTCACCAACGTACCCAAGCAACCCGGCGAGTTTGTGAACACCTGGAGCGTTGATGGTTTTTATGAAGAAGGGGTCGCGCCCGCCGAAATGGGTTGGGGTACGCACGAGCGCACGCTTCCAGATCTCGGCCGCGTGCACGAGGGCGAAGGACCGCGCAATCAGATCTGCTTGGCGCAAATGGCGCACAAGACGCTCGTGCGTTCGCGCGTTCCCTCGGGCGAGATCATTGGCATGGTGATTCGTCACGGTGAGGCCTTCACGATTAGTGACTACCTCACGGTTTGGGAGGGTGGTCAAGCGCTCTATCGTCCGACGGTGCACTACGCCTACTGTCCGAGCGACGCGGCGTGGGCAAGCTTCGTTGAACTTGAAGGCGCGCAGTACCGCTACCCCGAGCACCAACGGATTTTGAACGATGACATCGTGTCGGGGCGCGATGAACTGGGCGTCTTGTTGATGGGTCACCACTACAGGGCCTGGTGGACGGGGATGTTGACTTCAATTGAGGAGGCTCGTCAAGTCGCGCCACACCAGAGTGCCACGACCGTGCAGGTGGCGGCGTCGATATTGGGCGCGCTCGACTGGTTGCTGCGCTCGCCCGAGGAGGGGGTGCGCGTTCCCGATGAGCTACCGTGGCGCGACGTGGTGCAGGTCGCAACCCCCTACGTGGGTACGACGTGGTCGGGGCCGATTGATTGGGATCCCTTGTCGACTCGTGCGGACTGGTTCGATCGATGGTCGGGCCGTCAACTCGACACCTCAGATCCCTGGCAGTTTCAGAATTTTCTCGCCTGAAAAGACGCATACTCGTCGCGACGTCCCTGGTAGAACGAAGTAGAAATCATTCGCGCAAAGGAGCCTTCATGAGTACTACCTCACCCATCGGACAACCCGGTCACCTGACGTGGCTCGGGCACGCGACGGTTCTCTTCGTTAGTCACGCCGGCACTCGCGTCATCTTTGATCCGTGGCTCGATAACCCTAAGGGCACCGCCTCACTCAATGACGTAGGCCCACTCGACGCGATTGCCGTGACGCACGGTCACTTCGATCACATGGCTTCGGTCGCGTCCTTGGCCGCGGCCACCGGGGCGAGTGTGATCTGCGTGCCTGAGATGGCGGCCTACTTTGCGACCCAGGGCGTGACGACGCTGCTCGAAATGAATAAAGGTGGCACCGTGCAGGTGAAGGATTTGGCTTTCACGATGGTGAGCGCCGACCACTCGTGCGGTGTGGCCGTGGGCGACGGTGTCGCCAACGTGTACGGTGGCAATCCCGTGGGCTTCGTAGTTCGCGAGTCCGGTGGTGATGCTCGGGCCTTTTACGTGTCGGGGGACACGAACGTCTTTGGCGATATGGCGCTCATTGGTGAGCTCTACGCGCCAGAGATTGCCTTGATCCCCATTGACGGTCATTACAACATGGGACCACGCGAAGCGGCCCACGCGCTGGGTCTGCTCGGCGTCGCTCGAGTCGCCCCGATTCACTACGGCACGTTTCCCATGCTGGCGGGCACCCCGGCGCAACTTCGAGACGAGCTCAAGTCCGTCAACACCTCGATTACGGTCGTCGATCTCGAACCGGGAGGCTCCGTCGCGCTCGCGAACTGAGCCGCGTTGTTGATGGTTTAAGTTGGATTGGTGCACACGCTCGTCACTTCGCTGAGCGCGACGTGGCAGCCCTTCGTCCTAGTCGCAGGTCTGCTCTTGATTGGCTACGCGGCGTCACGCGAAGGTCTCTTTGAAGCGCTGGGTGCGTGGTGCGCGCGAGTGCGCGGTGGTGGCGTGACGCTCTTCGTAGTGATGATGCTGGCCGTCGCGGTGGTGTCGGCGGTTTTGAATCTCGATTCGTCCATTGTCTTCATGACCCCCGTCGCCATCAGCGCCGCGCGCGCCAAGGGTTCGGACGAGAAGGCCTTCGTCTTTGGCACCGTCTTTATGGCGAACTCGGCGTCACTGTTGCTGATCGGTTCTAACTTGACCAACATCTTGGTGATTGCCAACACCTCGACGTCGCCGGCGCACTTCAGCGCTCGCATGGCGCTGCCGTGGATTATCGCGGTGGCGGTGGTGATTGGCGTGGTACTCGTCTGGCGGTGGCGACCTCTCACGGCGCCACTGACGCAGGGCGCACGCGACGCGGCAACCTTACGCGTGGGACCCGGCGTCGTGGCGACGGCCGTGGCGGTCGTCTTGATGGTGGTCGTGCGCCATCCGGCACTCGAGATTTTGGCCGCGGGTGTGCTGAGTCAACTCTGGACGCTGAGTCGCGCGCGAGGCGGTAGTTGGAAAGAGGCACTTCGAGTGGTGAACCCTGGCACACTCGCGACCTTGTTCGTCGTGGCGGTCGCGGTCGGTGTGCTCGCACGACACTGGCGTGCGCCGTCGCACTTTATGGCGCACGCCAACGTCGTAGTGACGACGGTGGTCGCGACGCTGAGCGCGCTCGTGATCAACAACCTGCCCGCCGCTTCGCTCTTTGCCGCTCACGCCGTGGCGCACCCCTACGCGATGCTGTTGGGTCTCGATGTGGGACCAAGTTGCCTGATCACCGGGGCTCTCTCGTCGCTCTTGTGGCGCCGCATCGTCGAGCGCGACGACGTGAAGGTCTCACTACGAACTTTCTCGATGGTGGGTGTCATCGTGACGGCGGTCACGATCGTGTTCGCACTGCCGGTTCTGGGGTAGCGCTTCGTACGTTTTCACGTGGACGCTCGTGTGGGGTAATCATGAGCCGTAGGCTCGCTTCGTGACCGACACGTTCTGGAATGAGGTCTACGGCGAGAAATCCGAGTCTGAGCGTTCGTGGAGCGACGAAGCCCTGGACGAGGTTTGGATCATGGTGGACGAACTGGGTCTCGCTCACGACGAACCAATCATCGACGTCGGCGCGGGCAGCGCGAGGTTTCTTGAAGGACTGCTCGCACGCGGGTTCACCGATCTGACCGCGCTCGATCTCTCGGACGTGGCGCTCGCCGAGGCGCGAAAGCGTTTGGCCTCCAGCACGTCGATGTCGTGGATCGTCCGCGACGTCACACTCTGGGAGCCGACGCGCCAGTACGCGTTGTGGCGCGACCGAGCTACGTTTCACTTCTTGACTAACGAGTCGTCCCAGCGGCAATATCGAAACGTTGCTCGCCGTGCTATTCGATCGAACGGCTTTTTGTTGTTGTCGACCTTCGCGCTTGACGGACCCACCACGTGTTCGGGCCTCGAGGTGCAGCGCTGGGGCACCGACGAGATTGCCGCGTTCATGCACGAGGACTTCTCCCTCCTCTCGAGTGAGCGGCGGGTGCACGTGACGCCGTGGGGAAGTGAACAGGCGTTTAATACGTGGTTGTTCGAACGTCGTGCCTAGGGCGGTCTCGACCGTCGGCCACCTTCGTCGGCGCCTGATGATGAACGATCGGATCGAGGAAACTCTGCGTCGTCTGCGGCGCCGTGCGGTCGCCGCCTCCAAAAGCACGGCAAACCTGGCGACGACGAACGTGGGTGGTCGCGTTCACGTCATCGCGCCGGTCACTGTGGGGATTGCTCGAGACTAAGTCGCCACAGTGAGCAGTTCGCCACTGGCGCCAGCGTCGAACCCAGCAGTGACTCGCCCGAAGCGGCACTCATGAGTGCTCGAATCATGCCGCCGTGCGTGACGACGAGTAGCGACGTGTTCGGCCACGAGTGATGAACGAGGTCAAAGAACCTACGGGCACGCTGGGCCATATCTTCGAGTGACTCGCCGCCCGGTGGGCGCGCGTTGACGTCGATGACGACGTCGTTGCTCACACCCGTGTGCTGCGGCGTGAGTGCCGAACGTGGGCCGCCCTCGAGTACGCCAAAGTTTCGCTCTCGCAAGAGTGCGAGCGTGACAATTTCGAGTCGGAGGATTCGTGCGGCGATGGCCGCGCTTTCTTGGGCGCGGCCAAGATCACTCGCGACGATCAGCGAGAACGATTCTTCGCTCAGGGTTGCCGCGACGGCGCCAACGTGCTCGCGACCCTCGTCGGTCAGCCGTGAAGCGTCGTCGTGGCCCTGCACGAGCTGTGAGCGATTCCAGTCGGTTTCGCCGTGGCGCATGAGTACGAGTTCAGTTCGAGGTGGCGTGGACACGGCGCTTAGGCTAGCGACGACGGGCGATCCTCTTCTTCGACCGATTCTCATGAAGTTCCAAGGAATGCTCATCGGCCGTACGATTACTGGCTTCGAGCACGGTGATGCGCGATCGCGGTCCCGGTGAGGTCTTTTTCCCTTGATTCCCAAACGTGGCGAGTTACTAGCATTTACTACATGTCACTGGTACTGCCCGAGCGTGCGCAAAAGCCTCGCGCCCAGGGGTTGACCATGGTGATTGACAACGGCCTGCCCACAAAACAGTTCATCGACGTGATTGAAAGTCACGGTGAACACATTGACTTCATCAAATTTGGGTGGGGAACGTCGGTCGTGTCAAGTAACTTCGCGCGCAAACTACAAGTGGTCAAAGAGGCGGGCATTG
>NCBD01000166.1 GCA_002255315.1 Actinobacteria bacterium 21-64-8
TCTCGGGCACCGCGGAGCGACCCCGCGTCGCCGTGAGCCGTAGCAATCGGCACATCTCGGCTCAGATTATCGACGACGTGGCCGGGCGCACCCTGGCTGCTGCGTCCTCGGTCGAGGCCAGCCTCAAGTCGACCAGCGGTGGCAACATCGAGGGCGCCAAGGCCGTGGCGGCGCTGCTCGCGCAGCGTGCCCAGGCCGCCAACATCACCACCGTGGTCTTTGACCGTGGTGGCTTTGACTACCACGGTCGCGTGGCCGCCTTCGCGGAGCAATTGCGCGCCGCCGGATTGGAGTTCTAATGAGCGATCTCGAACAGTTTGAAGAGCGCACCATCAAGGTGAATCGCGTGTCCAAGGTCGTCAAGGGTGGTCGCCGCTTCTCGTTCACCGCCCTCATGGTGATCGGTGACGGCAACGGCAAGGTCGGCCTGGGATACGGCAAGGCCAAGGAGGCCGGACTCGCGGTGCAGAAGGGCATCGAAGAGGCTCGTAAGAACCTCTTCGACGTGCCCCTCGCCGGCACCACGATCGTGTACCCGGTCATCGGCCAGGCCGGCGCGGGTCGGGTTCTCATGAAGCCCGCCGCCCCCGGTACCGGTGTTATCGCCGGTGGCGCCGCTCGCGCCATCCTCGAGATGGCCGGCGTGAAGGACATCATCGCGAAGTCGCTGGGCTCGTCCAACGGCATCAACGTGGCCCACGCCACCATCGAAGGACTCAAGCAACTGCGTCGTCCCGAGGAGCTCGCGTCACTGCGCGACAAGCCGGCCGACCACGTCATCCCGTCGGGGACGCTACGCGCGTATCGCGAGCGTCAGCGCGAGGGTGACCTCTTCAAGACGGAGGCGTAGGACCAATGGCCCAACTCAAAGTAACCCAGATTCGTTCGGCGATCGCCACCAAGCCCAAGCACCGCGGTACGCTGCGGGCACTCGGCCTGCGCGGTATTAGCCAGTCCAACGTGTTGCCCGACCGTCCCGAGATTCGCGGGATGATTGCTCGAGTACCGCACCTAGTTTCAGTGGAAGAGGTCAACTGATGAAGTTGCACGATCTCAAATCGCCCGAGGGCTCGACGCACCGTAAGAAGATCGTCGGCCGCGGTATTGGTGGTAAGGGTGGCAAGACCGCCGGACGAGGTACGAAGGGACAAAAGGCGCGTCGCCAGATCCCCGCGGGCTTCGAGGGTGGACAGTTGCCGCTCCTGCAGCGCATCCCCAAGCTCAAGGGATTCACGAACCCGTTCCGCGTGGAGTACACGCCGGTCAATCTCGATGCCCTGGTGATGCTCGGCGTCACCGAGATTAACCCTGACGTGCTTGTCTCGCGCGGGCTCGCTCGAAAGAAGGATCTCGTCAAGATCCTCGGCCGTGGTGAACTCTCGAGCGTATTGCACGTCTCGGCGCATCGCTTCTCGGCGTCGGCCAAGGCCGCCATCGAAGCGGCCGGTGGCACCGTCACCGAACTCGACCTGCCTTTCAGCGTGCGTCCGCCGGCGGCGGGCAACCAGCACCAGAACCGGTAGAGTTCGTCCGTGCTGCGGCGTCTCTCGAACATCTTCCGGGTCCCGGACCTTCGTAACAAGGTCCTGTTCACCATCGCCATCATCTGCCTCTACCAGCTAGGCGCCAACTTGCCCATTCCCGGGGTGAGCTGGTCCCAGGTGACCCTCCTGCAGTCCAAGGCGGGGGCGAGCGGTGTTCTCGGCTTCTTGAATCTCTTCTCCGGTGGTGCTCTGACGCGACTGGCGGTCTTCGGACTCGGTGTGATGCCCTACATCACGAGCTCCATTGTGATCCAGTTGCTCACCACCGTGATCCCCAAACTCGCCGAATGGCGTGACCAGGGTCCCGAAGGTCAAAAGCGCATCACTCAGACGACGCGGTACTTGACGATTGGTCTGGCCCTGTTGCAGTCGACGGGACTGGTCTACGCCTTCCACGGTCACGACCAGGCGTTGTTGGGCTTCAACATCGACCTCATCCCCAAGTTCAACCTCTGGCTCGGCCTGTTCATGGTCATCATCATGACCGCGGGTACCGGCTTCGTGATGTGGCTCGCTGAACTAATCACGCAGCGGGGCATCGGCCAGGGCATGAGTCTGTTGATCTTCGCCAACGTCGTGGCGGGTCTGCCCTCGGGTGGCCGCGCGGTCTGGAGTGAGGGGGGACCGGTCAAGTTCTTCATCATCCTGGTGATCTCGATCGCCCTGCTGTTCTTCATTGTCTTCATGGACCAGGGCCAGCGCCGCATCCCGGTGACCTTCGCACGACGAGTGGTCGGACGCAAGGAGATGGGTGGGAACTCCACGTACATCCCCCTGAAGGTGAACCAGTCGGGCGTTATTCCGATCATCTTCGCCTCGTCGGTCCTCTACATCCCGGTGCTCCTGTCGAACATCGTGCCCTGGGCCAGTTTCACCAATTTTGTGAACTCCTCGCTCAGGCCCACCAGTTTCTTCTACATCGGTTCGGACTTTTTGCTGATCCTGGCCTTCACGTTCTTCTACGTGTACATCGCCTTCGAACCCCATC
>NCBD01000167.1 GCA_002255315.1 Actinobacteria bacterium 21-64-8
ATCGAACCGGCGACGAGTCCTGGGAGCGCGCCACCCGTTTCTTCGGCAAGCTCTTCCTCGTCAACTTCGCCATCGGGGTCGTCACCGGCATCGTCCAGGAGTTCCAGTTCGGGATGGACTGGTCGCGGTACTCGGTCTTCGTCGGTAACATCTTCGGCGCGCCGCTCGCCATCGAGGGCCTGCTCGCCTTCTTCATGGAGTCGACCTTCCTCGGGGTGTGGATCTTCGGCCGGGGCCGGGTGAGCCCCCGAGTGCACCTGCTCGCCATCTGGCTGTCGAGCGTGGGCACGATCCTGTCGGCCGCCTTCATCGTCGCCGCCAATGCCTGGATGCAACACCCGGTGGGCTACGTCATCGATCCGGCCACCCACCAGGCCGTGATGAACAACTTCTGGGCCGTGATGACCAACTCGACCTTCGTGCTCGAGTACGGCCACGTGCTCTTCGCCGCGTTCCTCACCGGTTCGACCTTCCTGCTCGGGGTCTCGGCGTGGCACCTGCGCCAGGGCCACGACGTGGCCGCCTTCGCCAAGGCCGCACGGGTGGCCATCGTGGTGGTGCTCGTCTCGGCGGTCGGGACGATCTTCCTCGGCGACTCCCAGGGCAAGCAGATGGAGACCCAGCAGCCGATGAAGATGGCCGCGGCCGAGGCGCTCTACAACACGACCAACGGCGCGAGCTTCTCGCTGCTCACCATCGGGGACCTGTCGGGCAACCCGATCTTCCAGGTCCGCGTGCCGCACATCTTGAGCGTGCTCGCGACCAACACCTGGTCCGGCAAGGTCGACGGCATCCACCAGCTTCAGGCCCAGGCGACCAAGAAGTACGGCGCGGGCAGCTACGTGCCCGTGATCTGGGTCCTCTACTGGACCTTCCGCATCATGGTCGGCCTCGGTGTTCTCTTGCTCGCACTCGGCGCGATCGGACTGTGGCTGATGAGGAAACGCCGGCTCGAGCGCTCGACGTGGTTCTTGCGCTTCGCGACGTGGATGATCCTCGCGCCGTTCCTCGCTAACTCGGTGGGGTGGATCTTCACCGAGATCGGTCGACAGCCGTGGGTCGTCTACGGGCTGCTCAAGACCTCCAACGCCGTCAGCCTCATCGCCCCGGGCTACGTGGCGACCTCGCTCATCGGCTTCACGGCGATCTACACCCTGCTCGCCGTCGTGGAGATCGGGCTGATGATTCGTCTGGCCAAAGTCCCATCCGAACCGATCGCGCTCGACGACCGGGTACCCGAGCTCATCTACTAGGAGGCGTCATGCTCGCACTGCTCGCCACCTCGCCCAGCGGACTCGAGAAGCTCTGGTTCGCGCTGATCGGGGTGCTCTGGTTGGGGTACTTCTTCCTCGAGGGCTTCGACTTCGGCGTTGGGGTGCTGATGCCCTTCGTCAGTCACGACGACGTCGACCGTCGCGTGGTGGTCAACACGATCGGTCCGGTCTGGGACGGCAACGAGGTCTGGCTGATCACGGCCGGCGGCGCGACCTTCGCCGCCTTCCCGCTCTGGTACGCGACCGTCTTCAGCGGCTTCTACCTGGCGCTCTTCGTCGTGCTCGCATCCCTCATCTTCCGGGGCATGGCCTTCGAGCTGCGTCATCGCCGCGATGACGAGCGGTGGCACCAGTGGTGGGACCGGGCACTCTTCTGGGGCTCGGCGCTGCCCGCTCTGCTATGGGGGGTGGCCTTCGCCGACTTCGTCCACGGTGTGCCGATCGTCGCCGGCGGAGCGTGGACGGGCACCTTCTTCGATCTGGTCAAGCCCTACGCACTGCTCGGTGGGCTCGCCACGCTCAGCCTCTTCACACTTCACGGCGCGACCTACCTCGGGCTCAAGACCGAGGGAGCGGTGCGCGAACGTGCTCGTGAAGTGGCCCGGTGGCTGGCGCCGACGACCACGGTCATCGTGACGGCGTTCCTCGGGTGGACTTACCTGAGCGCGCACGCCTGGCACCGCACGGGACTCGTGCCGCCACTGCTGCCGATACTTGGGGTCGGGGCGCTCGCGGCGGTGGGCTGGCTCGTGCACGACCGCCTGGAGGGCTGGGCCTTCATCGCGACCGCCTTCGTCGTGCTCGCCTTCTTCACGACGTTGCTGCTCAACCTCTACCCGAACGTGCTCGTCAGCTCGGTGCGCTCGGCCTACGACCTCTCAATCGTCCAGAGCGCGTCGCACCCCTACACGCTGACGGTGATGAGCTGGGTGGCGCTCGTCTTCACCCCCTTCGTGCTCGTCTACCAGAGTTGGACCTACTGGATCTTCAAGAAGCGGGTCAGCCGTCCCGACCAGGTCGACGCCCGCTCGAGCGAGGTGTGAGCGAGTCACCCGGGGCGCTGCTCGCGCGGCTCCGACGGGCCTCTCCGCTGGTCACGCGGTCGTTGGTGGCGGCGAGCGAGGCCCCGACGGGCTCGCTCGCGCCCACGGCCACGGCGCGTACCAGTGTCGCGCCGAGCCACCAGAAGATCGGTCCGCTCACCGCGCTCGGGTGGTGCGCCACCAGTGTCGAGACCGCCCCC
>NCBD01000037.1 GCA_002255315.1 Actinobacteria bacterium 21-64-8
CCCCCGTCGCGGCGTCGAGGCCGCGCCGGCAATCGGCAAAGGCGCCGACGCCGGGCAGCACGATGCGATCGGCGCCGCGCACATAATCGGGATCGGCCGTCACCCGCACCTCGGCCGCCACGTCAGCCTCGCGCGCGGCGCGCTCGAACGCCTTGTGAGCGGAGTGCAGATTGCCGGACCCGTAATCGACGATCGCCACCTTCATCTTGTTGGACTGCAGATACTCGGCGCCCTTGGTCACGCCGAGATTGACCTTGATCGTCGACGACGTGGTCTTGTTGACCGACACTACCTCGATGTGCACCGACGTCTCCTTGAGCATCTGGGCGTTCGCGGCCTTCAGAATGGCGGTCACCGACGGCAGATTCGAAGCGCCCGCCGCGATCGGCGCGCTAAGCAGAGCGCCCAGAAGTCCCAGTGTGAGGGCGAAATGAGCGAACGGGCGTGAAAGAGTCATTCGAAGAGCCTAGGCCCTCGCCATCGAACGCTGCATTCACCTACCAAGCTCCCCGCTACGGTGCTCGAATGCAGATACGACTCGCGCGTCGAGATGACGTACCCACGATCAATCAACTCGTACGCGATTTGGCCTCTTACGAACGAGCCTCCGCCGAGGTGACCGCGACCGACTCGCAACTCGACGCCGCGCTCTTTGGCGCCGAACCTCACGTGTTTTGTCACGTCGGTGAACTCGACGGCGTCGTGGTCGGCTTCGCGCTGTGGTTTCGGTCCTATTCGACTTGGACGGGCGCCTCGGGTCTCTATCTCGAGGACCTCTACGTTCGACCCGAAGTCCGAGGACGCGGCGTCGGACGCGCCCTCATGCAAACCCTCGCGAAACGCTGCCTCGAAGAAGGGCTCTCCAGATTCGAATGGTCAGTGCTTGATTGGAACGAACCTTCGATCGCGTTCTACCACGGCATTGGGGCTCACGCCCTCGACGAGTGGACGCGCTACCGCTTAAGTGACGAAGCGCTGGTGAACTTCGCGCGGGGCGCCTCGCAGCGATTTGTCGCCGCGCCACGCGAGTGATGATTCGCCGTGGTCCGTACGCGCCCGCGCATCACAGACAGTCAGCCAGCTCAAAGAGCAGCTGTTGCATACCACGGACCTGATCGACGACTGAAGCGTCGGCCGCTTCGAGACGCTCGTCATCGAAGAGCCCGCGCGCGAGGGCCGTCGCACGAAGGGCCACTTGGAGCGTAGTCAACCAGACCCACGCTTCGGCGTCATTGAGATACTGCTCGTCCACGGTCATCAACGCCAGTTCGGCGTTGGTCGCGATTTGCTGTTGTCGCTGCAGTGAGGCCAACGGATCATCCTCGTCGCGACTGGGGTCAATGGGCGGCAACAACCCCCCTCGCCACTCGTGATCGGGATCTCGCTCCGCCGCGACAACTTCTCGAAAAAGCGCGCGGACAAAACCTCGACCCTCGTCATTGAGCCGAACTTCGACGCGTCCGTCGCGACGTCGCACGAATAGCTTCCCGGCCACCTACGAATCCTGCTCGACCGTGCTTTGTAACCCCGCGACTTGCAGTTTGACGCAGTACGACTCGGCTCGTTCGCGTTGGCCGGACCACACGACGGCGCGACCATCATGATGCACACTCAACATCAACTGCGTGCACTTGTTGTTCGAATAGCCAAATACTTTTTTGAACACGACCACCACGACTTTCATCGGGGTAACCGGATCGTTCCACACCACGACGTGCCACGGTCGCTGCGTCACGACGGTGGTCTCACTCGCCACGTCGCTCTTGGTCGACGAGCGTCGAAGCGGTTTCACGGAGGCCATCTCACGATTCTTCCAGAGTCGCGAACGACATGGAAGAACGGAACCCTAGGGTGCTGGAGGTGACAGGAGCGGCACTGCCAACGTGGGTGCGCCAGCGCGCTGCGGCGCTGAAAGCGCGCGCGAACACGTCCATTCGCGCCGCGGTGGGCATCAACCAAGAGCCCCCGCCCCGGTGCAACGACCCCGCGGTCGCCTACACCCCCGTCGACGGCGTCTCGCGCCTGGTGCACGGCGATCTTGCGTCCATGTTGATTGGAGGACTCGCGTCACTGTTTTTCCAGATGCTCCACCCCCTGGCCATGGCGGGTGTCGCGCAGCACTCGCGCTACCAACGCGATCCCCTCGGCCGCATGCTGCAGACCGCCAACTTCATTGGCGCCACGACCTACGGCTCAAAGCAAGACGCCTACGCGGCCATTGAACGGGTGCGTGCCGTGCACGAGGCGGTGCGCGGCGTCGCCGACGACGGACGCCCCTACGCCGCCAGCGATCCTCACTTGTTGCTGTGGGTGCACTGCGCGGAGATCTCGATGTTTCTCGCGGGCTACGAGCGCTTCGGTCGCGACACGTTGCGCGCAGGCGAAGCCGACGCCTACGTTGCCGAAACGGCCCTGCTCGCGCTCGATCTCGGCGTAGCGTCGCCACCAACCTCAGTCGCGCAGTTGCGCGCGTGCCTCGAGGCATTTCGCCCCGAACTGCGGCTAAGTCCCGAGGGCGCGCTCGCGCGCGACTTCATCACGCGCGGCGTCGTGCGGGGCGCGGCGCATCGAATGGCCTACTGGGTCATCGTGCGTTCTAGTTACGCCCTAATGGAGCCTTGGGCGCGCGAGATGCTCGGCGTCAGACTCGCCCCTCGCGGCGAACGCTGGATTTTGCGTCCGATTGCCCGCCAACTCTGTCGGGGGCTACGCGTCGCGGTGCCCCCCGCGCCGCGCGTCAGCCCAAATTAAGGCCGCCGTCGACGAGGACCACTTCGCCAGTGACGTAACTCGTCGTGGCGAGGAGGTAGATCACGTCCGCAACGTCGTCGGGTTTGCCGCTGCGACGCAGGGGTGCTCGCGCGCTCACGGCACTTCGTACCGCGTCCCAGTCCTGCGTCCAAGGTGTGTCAATCAGTCCGGGCGCGACGGCGTTGACGCGCACCTCGGGGCCTACGGACTTCGCGAGGAGCTGGGTCATGTGATTGAGCGCCGCTTTGGAGGCGGCGTAGGGAATCGATGAGCCCGTCGCTCGAACGCCCGCCACCGACGACACGTTGACAATTGCGCCGTGGCTCTGGCGAAGCGCGTCCATCGCCGCGACGCTGAGCTGCCACGTGCCAAAAACGTTGACCTCGAAGATCTCGCGCCACACCTCGACGCTCGCCGCCGCTAAGTCACGATGATCGATGACGTGGGTGGTGCCCGCATTATTCACTAAGACGTCCAGGCGGCCACTTCGTTCGAGCACGCTGCGCACGAGCCGCTCGCAGTCGGCCGAGTCCTTGACGTCACCTTGCACGTAGTAACTGTCGGGCGTCGCGGCCACCAAGCGCTCACCGGCTTCGACACTGGTCACTGAGTTAAAAACCACGACGTCACCTCGCTGCGCAAAGTATCGGGCCGTGGCTTCACCAATACCACTGGTAGAGCCCGTGACGAGAACGACTCGGCGCACTACGCGCACCGGCGAAGTCGCCACGAACCGGCCCAGTGCTGGCCGGGTTCAAGGACGACGACGTCCTTGCCGCTGCGCAACGCGTCGGGCGGACAGGTCATGGGTTCGACCGCGATTGACGTGCGACGACGTCCCTTTTCGAGAGTGTCACCCGTAAAGACCTGCAGGTAGGGAAAGTTACGATCGACGCTCAACTCCACGGTGCCGCCCTTGGTGTCGCGAACGATCGCGGTCGCCAAGCCCGAGTCATCGCGCACGAGTTCGGTGTAGGTGACGTCGAGTTCGTATCCACTGACCGATTTGGGCTTCAAAAAGTCGAGCGCGTTGCCGGCGAGCGGCAAGATTTCACCCGTCGGCAGTCCGCGATCGTTCACCGCCACGTAGGCCCGTGCGGGAATCGCTAACTCCACACCCTCGATGGTGGGCGTCGTGACGGCGAGGTACGGGTGGAAACCCACGCCAAAGGGAATCGGCACCTCGTCACGATTCGTCACGGTGGTGGTGACCGTGAGTCCGTGCGCCCCGAGGTGATAGGCCACGCTCACTTCACTGAGGAAGGGATAGTCGGGCGTCGGGTGCAACAACAACGAGAGCACGCAACGGTTTTGATTCATGGCCTCGACGCGAAATGGCCGCCAGCGCACCAAACCGTGAATCGCCGTCGCGCGCGCGACGTCATTGATCGTCGGACGCGCCACACGCTCCGAGAATCGCCACTCACCGTCACCGATGCGATTGGGCCAGGGGTAGAGCACCTGACCGCGGGCGCCCGTGGGCACCTCCTCGCCGGCAAAACCCTCGACGACCGCGACGCCGCCCTGGACGAAGGTCCTCAACGTCGCGCCGACCTCGGTCACGACCACGCGCTGGTCGCCGTGTGCGATGGCAATCTGTTCACCCGAAGGGAGCATTAGCAAGTTCCTCGTTTCATCACTGGTACGTAACCTAGGACAATTAGCCTTCGTCGTATGCGAATCCTCATCACCAACGACGACGGCGTCCGCGCCCCGGGCATGGCCGCACTCGCGCGCCACGTCGCGCGATGGTGCGAGACCGCTCCTCGCGGGCAACTTCGTGAAGCGCTCATCGTCGCGCCCGACACGAACTATTCGGGTATGTCGTCGGCAGTCGGCGACGTTTTTGACCGCCCGAGTGTGCACTACCAACGTCACGTCATCGAAGGAGCCGAGTCGCTACGCGCGTACGGACTCGCCGCACCCCCCGCCCTGTGCACACTCCTCGGCGCCCTCGGCAGTTTCGACTTCGAGCCCGACTTCGTGCTGTCGGGCATCAACGCGGGCGCCAACGTCGGACGCTCAATTCTGCACTCGGGCACGATTGGCGCCATCCTCACCGGCGCGCAGCTGGGTTTGTCGGGGCTGGCCGTGTCGGTGCAGTGGGGAGACGACGTGCACTACGACACCGCCGCCGCGATTGCCGTCGAGGTACTAAACGAACTCGGCGACGCCCCCGCGCGAACGCTGCTCAACCTCAACGTCCCCAATCTCCCCGCCCAGGAAGTGCGCGGCGTGCGCCGTGGCCGTGTCTCGACCGCGGGGGTCGTGAAGGCCGCTGGCCCGCGCGCGGGCGGCGAACCCTTAGGTAACGAGGGCGAACTGCCACTGCGCGTCGGTGCGGCCAGCCCCGCGGTCGGTGACGTGAGTGACGAAGCGGCCGACGACGACGGCGCGCTGATTGTCGCGGGCTACGCGTCGCTCACGGCACTTCGCGGTCCACACGAGGCGAACGAGCCTGAACTCGACGCCGTCGTCGACGCCGCGCTAGGCGCCATCAGTCGTCACGTCCGCGCCCAGCGCTAGTCGTCGGCGACGTCGCGTCGTTGGACTTTGAGACGACCTCGAGCCTTCTTTTGCTCGACGCGTCGCTCGTTGGCGCCTCGCGTCGGTGACGTAGGGCGTCGAGGTGTTGGCCGTTCGAGCGCCGCCGCGAGGCGACGGGCGAGTTGGTCGAGCGCCGCGTCACGATTCTGTCGCTGCGAACGAAAGCGGCTCGCGCTCGCCCGACAGACGGGACCGAGTTGGGCGAGCAGCCACGCCTGATCGCGCGGCGAAAGACTCGTCGAGCGCTCCACGGAGAACGAAGCGACCACCTTGGTCAGCGATCGATTCGCGTGCTGACCTCCGGGACCACTCGACGTCGTGACGCGAAGCTCAATTTCGTCACTCGGCACGCGCACGCGACGCGAGAGCTGCAGTGAACCGTCGCCGTTGACGACCGGCTTCACGGGGCGTCGCGCGCGGGGAAGCGAACCATCGCCAGTTGCGAAGATGACGCGACCAATTGATCACGTTCGTCGAAAAGTTCGAGACGCTCATCAACTAAGTCCCCCGCGATGACGACACACCACTGACGTGCGCGCAGCCACTCGCCCACGGGAATTCGCCGCACGTAGGAACTCAACTGCAACGTCGGTACCCACCCCGTCGAGCCCAGTGGAAAGGTCGCCGGCGGCATCGCGTCGGCGGCGAAGTGCAGATTCCACGCGTTCCACGAGGCCTCACCGTCGTCAAGACGAAGCCACGCCCGTGTTTCGCCGCGGTCACTGACGACCCCGTTACGCCAGGTGGCGCTGGTGGGATCGAGTCGCTGCTCCAGCACTCGCGCGATGCTCGGTTCGTTGCTCCCGCTCGAGGCGACGCACGCCTCACGAGGCGGAAGCTCTGGCATCCGCGCGTCTTGATAGCGCGGGGTATCCGCGTCGCTCAAAGTCGACAGCACCACTAGGGATTCCACGACCAGTCGGTCATGCTGTACGAGGGAAACGTGCGCGAACGAGGCACCCCGGCCGACGCGGCGAACGTCGACGCCAACCTCAGCGGGACCCGGCTCACTGGCCCCAACGTAGTTCGTCGTCACGGCGCTGGCGTGCACGTGCTGGGCCCCCGCGGCGCTCGCGCCGGCGAGAGCGGCACTGGCGAGCACGGACTGGAGATACCCGCCGTGGGGGTGGCCCATCACCGTGTAAATCTCAGAGAGATTGGCCCGGTACCGCCCCGGGGCAATCTCGTCGACACCCCCCGCCACACGCAGAATTGCTGGGTTTTCACTCGTTGACATGGTGCCACGCTAACCGCGTTGCCCACGCCAAACGTTAGATTGGGTTCCCAAAAGAGGACACCCGTGCAAAGCATTCCCCATTTCATTAACGGCGTACGCGTCGACGCCCCCGGCGAACTGCCCATCCACAATCCCGCGACGGGCCAGGTCATCGCCCAGGTGCCCGTGGCGCGCGCTGACGTCATTGCGCGCGCCCTCGACGTGTCGCGCGAAGCACTAACGACCTGGCGAGCGTCATCGTTATCGCGTCGCACGCAGGTGCTCTTCGCGCTTCGCCAACTCCTAGTGCAACACGAAGATGAACTCGCCGCCATCATTACGCGCGAACACGGCAAAACACTCGCCGACGCCAAGGGCGAACTGGCTCGAGGGCTCGAGAACGTCGAATACGCGTGTGGACTGAGCGAGCACCTGAAGGGAGACTTCTCCGACCAGGTCGCCGACGGCGTTGACGTGCACAGCGTGCGCGAACCCGTGGGCGTCGTCTTGGCAATCACACCGTTCAACTTTCCCATCATGGTGCCGCTGTGGATGTGCGCGAACGCCCTCGCCAGCGGCAACGCCGTCATTTTGAAGCCGTCGGAGAAAGACCCGTCAGTCTCGGTACGACTCGGCGAACTCTTGCGCGAAGCGGGGCTGCCCGACGGCGTCTTTCAAGTCCTGCACGGCAACGCCACCACCGTAGAAGCGCTCCTCGAACACCCCGGGGTGGACGCGGTCAGTTTCGTGGGCTCAACGCCCATCGCGCGAAGCGTTCACGCGCGCGCCACGGCCGCGGGCAAGCGTGTCCAGGCACTCGGGGGCGCGAAGAATCACATGGTCGTACTGCCCGACGCCGACCTCGACGTGGCCGCCGATGCGGCGATCAACGCCGGCTACGGCTCGGCCGGTGAGCGTTGCATGGCCATCAGCGTCGTCGTGGCCGTGGGCGACGTTGCTGATGCCTTAGTCGCCAAAATCGCCGAGCGCGCCGATCGCCTACGCGTCGGGGCGGGCGACGACCCCACCAGTGATTTTGGCCCCTTGATTAGCGCCGAACATCTCGCGCGCGTGCGGGGCTACGTGACGAGTGCGCCACGCGACGCGATTACCGTCGTACGCGACGGAACGACCATCGAACCCAGCGAGGGTTACTTTCTCGGACCGTGCCTGCTCGACCACGTGCAGCCCGGGACTCCGGCCTACGACGACGAGATCTTTGGCCCAGTACTGTCAGTGGTGCGCGTCGATAACTTTGACGAAGCGCTCAGGCTCGTTAACGCCAACCCCTACGGCAACGGCGTCGCGATTTTTACTCGCGACGGCAACGCCGCGCGACTCTTCGCCAAGAGGGTCACGGTGGGCATGATCGGTGTGAACGTGCCCATTCCCGTTCCGGTTTCGGCCTACTCTTTTGGGGGTTGGAAGAGTTCGCTCTTTGGGCACGCCCACATTTACGGCCCCGAAGGATTTGCGTTTTACACCCGCGCCAAAGTGATTACGACGCGCTGGCCCCAACCCTCAGAGACCCAAATCGACCTCGGTTTTCCTAGGACGCGGTAACGAGTGACGCGCCAGTACACGACGGTGCGCGCGTACGGCGTTCTCGTACACGAAGAAAAAGTCGTCCTCGTGCGCGCGAGCAATCCTTCGATTAACCCACCAGTGTGGTGGCTGCCCGGAGGCGGGGTCGACTTCGCCGAGTCGCCCCAAGAGGCGCTGACGCGCGAGTTCAACGAAGAGACCGGCCTCGTCGTGGGCGACCTCGAACTCCACGACGTCTTCAGCGACGTTCGCCGTCGGCAAAACGGCGACCAGGTTCATTCGGTGCGCGTCATCTACCGGGTACG
>NCBD01000038.1 GCA_002255315.1 Actinobacteria bacterium 21-64-8
GGCGTGAAGGTGGTGACCTGTGATGGAGTCGTGAACTGTGCGCTGATCGACGACGGCGCGAACGGCGTACCGCGATTTAGTTTCAGCGCGGACGCCGGAGCGACGTGGTCGAGCCCGCTACCCATGACCTGGGCCGCGGGACTCAACGTGACCTCGCTTCGCTGCGGTGCGATGTTTCACTGTCTCGCGAGTGTCGCGACCTCGACGCGCGCGCTCGTCCAGGGCACCATCGACGGCGGACTCAACTGGTATCCCCTCGGTGGGGCGGCCACGACGTGGACGACGTTACAGCTGAGTTGGTGTCATCACCGCAGTTGTGTCGCTCTCGCGACGGGTTCGAGTGACGCCATCGTACGCACGTACGACGACGGGGTCACGTGGGCGACCCACCCGCTACCCGCGCGGGTCAACTCGTTATCGTGCATCTCCATGCGCCGCTGCGTCGCGGTGGGGGCCACGTCAAGGGGCCGCGCGTGGCTCGCTCGAGTAAACGGTTCGACCGTCACCTCGCTCAAACTTCGCTACGTCCCCACGCCCCTCGTCGCGGTGGCCTGTGGCACGGCTCGCTGCGGGGCAATCGGCGTCACGACCCTGGTGTCGGTACCTACTTCTTAAGCGCGGCGACCAACAGCGAGGGTACTTTTCGCCACGACGGGCGCGCCTCAAAGTGCAAGAGTTTGGTGAGCACGACGTGCGCCTGGGTGTTCGTCACGAACCACGCGGGCGCCGGACGCGCGACAAAAGGTCCGCGCACGACCGACTTTTGCACGCCCGAGAAGAGAAACGAGTTACCGACAAATCCTCGCCCCGACTGAATATCGGTGAGTTCGTGCCCCGGGTACGCGCCCCAGGCGGTCGTGGCGAAGGCGAAGCTCATCGCGTGCCAGAGATTCACGCCAATCGAGCCGTAGCGCAGGTCCGCCACCGCTCGATCGAGCGCGGTCGCGACCTCGGGCTGATTCATGGTGCGCGGGTCGCAAAGAATCGTCATCGACAGCGTCCCCCACACTCGCTCGTTACAGAACTCGGTGGCGGCGCGCAGAAACTCCGCCGGTGCCGCGACGTCGAGCGCCGTTTCGCTCGTCAACGCACAGAAGGCTTCGACGTTTAAGCAGATTTCGTTCTCGTCACTGGCGTCGACGTCACGTATTACGGTCCAGGGCAGCACGCCGCCGTCGCCGTATCCCACGACGTGCGCGTCGGGGTGTTGGGCGAGAAAGGCGTCCCGTCGCGCGGCCGCACCGGGGTAGTACGCGCGTCGGGGCGTCAGCGTCGAAAAGACCCCTTCGAGCGCGTCGAGGAAGGCGTCACGTTGCGCCCACGACTTAGACGTGACGAGTACTCGCGGGGTCAAACAGTTAAAGCCCGCGTTATTGGCGATCATCGACGCGACGTGACGAGCCTGGTACGCAAGTTCGCTCTCGCTCCAGTGGCCGGGCACAATGACGACGGGCGAGACGTTGCCCAACTCACAACTGACGGGCTTGGTCACGATCGGTCGATTCTCGGCCTTGCGCCGCGCGCCGTCCTCACCCACGCCAAAGACAATGGCGTCGTGGGTCTTATCCGAACCGGTGACGTGAATATCCTCAACCAGTTCGTGCGCCGTGAGGTACGAGCCGACTATTGCTCCCCCGCTCACGATGCGCACGAAACCTTCGTCGATGAGCGCGCGAAGTGCCCGCGACCAGTAGGGCACGAGGTAGTCGTTGACGGGATTCGCCTTGAGGACGACGACTTTGCCTTCGGCGAAGAGTTTGCTCAAGACGTCGCGGGGTCCCAGCGACGCGACGTTGCCCGCACCGAGCACTAACGCGACGCCCGCGTGCGCGAGGGGGTCGCGGTAGGCGAGCGCCTGACCGGCTTGGATCGCCGCCTCGTCGAGACCAGGCTCGAACCAGATCTCGCCGGTCTGACCACCGTAGAGCACGCGATCAAAGCCGCAAGCGGGCAGCACCTGCACGCTTAAGCGGCCCTCGGGACGATGCTTGACCGGCCCGGGGTACTGGGGCCGACCCGAAGTAGCGAGGTCGAGCATCGAGCGACGAAAGGACTGGGCCATTCGCACGAACGTGCCCACACCACTAAAGAGTTCCTCGCCGCCTTCGGCGCTCGAGGGCTCGTAGCCCTTCGCCGCGCAGCCCGCCGCGTTCCACGACGGAGCCACGGCGAGCGTGTCGGCGACGATCTGGGCCAGGAGTTCAGCTCGTCTGGCCGGCGCCGTCTCGGCCCAGCGCGTCGCGTTGAGCGCGACTTCGCGCACCGCTCGATCGAGTGATGCTTCGTCGAGCTCACCGTGGTCCTGAGCACCCGACGTCGAAGCGGCCGCGCCTCGCAAACGACTCATCGAAAACCCCCTCGCCCGTTTCCATGGGAGACTACTTCGGTGAGTTTGACCCCCGCACCCGCCGTACCACCGGGTTGGTACCCCGACCCCTCGGGAGCTCGCCAGTGGCGCGTGTGGACCGGCACGCGGTGGTCCGAGGTGACGCGCCCCTACGGCGAACGATCCGCACCAGTGAGCGCGGTCGCGTCCCTGCCGCTCATTCAAGCCCTCGATCGGGTGTCACGCTACGGCGTCGTGGGGGTGTTAGGTGGACTCGGACTCTACGTCAGCGTGCTCTCGCACTGGCCCGGCAGCGCGAATCCGGTACCCACCTGGTTCGCCTCGCTCGCCACGACCCTCGCGCTGTCGTTCTTCTTTCTCGGCTCGGCCGCCTACGCCTTCGCCGCGCGCGAGTTACGCGGGCACTGGTCGCTCAGCGCACTCGTGCCCCTGGTCAATCTCGAAGTCGTCAACGCACAACTCACCCAGCGCCTCGGCAGTTCTCCGACGCGACGTGTCGTGGCCGACTCGGTCTTGCTCGTGCTGTTCGTCATGCAATTCCACCACGACGTGTGGCTCGGCGTCGCGCCCGTGCTCGTGGCACTGAGCCAATCGTTTTGGGTGCGCGCCTTTCTCGAACAGAATCTGGGCACCACGAAGACCTCATCGCGCGCCACGTAGGATGACGCCCGAGGCGCGACGCCGCACGGGGGTGACGTGATGTACCAGTGGTCCGAAGAACACCAAGCAATCATCGATGTCGTGCGCCGCTTCGTCGACGACGAGATTCGCCCGCACCTCGATGACCTCGAACACCACGGCCTCGCGCCCTACGAGATTTTGCGCACGATGTACAAGACCTTTGGGCTTCGCGCGATGGCTGAAGAAGGATTCGCGCGACAACTAACGCGAAAGCAAAGTGGTGACGACGCGCCCGCGAGTACTCGCGGTGGCGGTGATCCCGCACTCACGTTGATACCCACCATCGAACTCTGTCGCGTGAGTCCTGGACTCGTCACGTCGCTGGGCGTGTCGACGGGACTCGCCGCGGGCACGATTAACCGACTCGGCACGCCCGCGCAGATGCAGCGTTGGGGACTGGACCTGATGACGTTGGACAAAGTGGGCGCGTGGGCGATCACCGAACCCGATTCGGGTTCGGACGCGTTGGGTGGGATGCGTACGAGCGCTCGTCGCGACGGCGACGAGTACGTCTTGAACGGTCAAAAGACGTGGATTACGAACGGACCCTACGCCGACACGATCGTGCTCTACGCCAAACTCGACGACGGTAGTGACACTCCCGCTCGAGATCGCAAGGTCCTCACGTTCGTCCTCGACACGGGGATGCCCGGTCTCGTCCAGAGCGCCCCCATGCGCAAGATGGGCCAGCACGCCTCGCCCACCGGCGACGTGTTCTTGAGTGACGTACGCGTGGGACTTGATCGACTACTCGGCGAGAGCGAAGAGCCCCGCGGGGGCGGACGCCAGAGTGCGAAAGATAACTTCGTCGCCGAACGCGCGGGGGTGGCGGCGATGGCGCTCGGCATTATCGAAGAGTGTTGTCGACTCTCGATTAATTACGCCAAGGAACGCACACTGTGGGGTACGCCCATTGGTCAGTTCCAACTGATTCAACTCAAACTCGCCCAGATGGAGGTCGCGCGAATCAACGTGCGCAACATGGTCTTTGCCCACATCGAGCGCGCGCTCGATGGCGTGACTCCCTCGTTC
Organism: Actinobacteria bacterium 21-64-8; assembly: GCA_002255315.1. Taxonomy (GTDB): domain Bacteria; phylum Actinomycetota; class Acidimicrobiia; order Acidimicrobiales; family RAAP-2; genus RAAP-2. Next base: position 4,061 of record NCBD01000038.1, read on the forward strand.
GCCGAAGCCTCCGCGATGAAGCTCTACGCGGCGCAGGCGGCCTGCCAGGTCGCCGACGACGCCATTCAAATCTTTGGCGGCAACGGCTACATCGCTGAGTATCGCGTCGAGCAGCTCAGTCGCGACGCGCGAGTGCTGCGCATCTACGCCGGCACCGACGAGATGCAAGTCGTCGCGATCGCGAAGGATCTCATTCGCCCTTGAGCGCGCGCGAGAGTCGCTCGGCCACCCCAACCCATCCCTTGTACTCCTGTACGGACGAGGGCGCGGTGTGCAGCGCGCGCCACAGCGAGGGACCAAAGGTTTCGTCCCGTGCGACCAGCGCGGCCGCCGAGTCGACGTAGGTACGAATGGTAAAGACGGCGGCGCCACTGTCGGGCAGTCGGCGAAGCGTTTGACGCTCCACGCGAAAGAACCAGTCGTGGAGCGAACCGCTCGGCGCGCGGCGCTCACTCGTGGGTTGGTGGAGCGCGGGCGAGTCGAGCAAGGTCCAGTTCAGACGCCAAAATGCTCGCCCAACTCGCAAGCGGTCAAAAAAGGCGTTCGTCGGGGCCGCTAACAGTTCGTCGTAGAGCGGGACCGGAGCGTGAATGCCGTCGAGGGTGGCACCCAATTTGCTCGCGAGTCGCCAGCGCGAGGGAAAACAGACGCACGCCGCGCTTAAGCGCCACGCGTCGCGTCGCTCGAGCACGCAAAGATCTTCTTGGACGAGGCGACTCGCGGCGACGATCGGGTGCTCGTGCGGGTCAACCTCGCGACGCTGATGGGGAAAATAGAGCGCCAAGTGCGCCACAATCACGTCGAGCAACTCTCGTGACGCCGCGTCGGCGCGTTCGTCCACGGCGACGACCTCGTCGTAGTGCGCGGCGAGTAGCGAGTCTTTCAGTGCGCGTTCGTCGTGGGCTCGATCATCGAACTCCAGCCACCGTGACTCGTCGAGGGGGCGCAGACCCATCGTGAAGCGCCAGTCGCGTCCGTCCAGTGGCGCGTAGGGCATACTCACCGCGAACCGCCTCGGTGTCGACCAATGAGGTACCAATAGAGCAGCGCCGCCATCGCCGGCACGGCGATGACGATAACGCGAGCCGCCGGTAGCGCCGCACCTCGGTGCACGTTCAGCACCGTCGTTATTGTCGTTGCCGCCCACACGGGCCCATCTTTCCACGACCCACTCGGGCGCTTGGCCGCCGCCCGAGCGGGCCCAGCATGCGAAGATTTTCAGGGTTTCTTCGTTACCCTGTGGTATGCCTAAAACCAGCCGTACCCGCAGCGCGCGCGCCGTCGCCAACGACACCGCGATTCGCGACGCCGCGATCGATGAACTCATGCGCGTGGGCGTCGACCATCTCTCACTGCGCGACGTGAGCCACCGGGCGGGCCTGACGCACGGGGCCACGTACGCTCGCTACGAGGACTTTGGCGAACTGCTGGTGGATCTTTGGATTTCTCGACTCGGCGAGCACATCCAGACGCTCTTTGATCTCTGCATGCGCGCCGCCCACGAACCTGGACCCGACAGCGCCCACCAACTCTTTGAGTACGTGCACCACGCGGGACCCCACGACGTCGCCGCTATTCAACTCTTGATGTCGGCGCGCCGACTACCCACGTTGCTCGAAGAGGTCGAGAACTTCATCAAGGATTCGCTCGAAGCGCAAGACACGCATTCGCCGGAGGTCTCGGCGGCCTTCACCCGCGGCCTGACGGTCTTTGCCATGATGATCGCCCAGATCTTCGCCGACGCGTACCTCGGAGCCGACGAAGAGTACCGACGCATCGTCGAAGCGGCGTTGCTCGAGACGTTGATGACCGATCCGGCCACGGTGACGGTGCGCCCCATCGAGGACGTGCTCGTCCACGATTCGGCTCCCACGGGCAGTGACCTTCGCACCCAGCTCGGTTGGGCAACTTTCTTGGTCGTCGGACGAAGCGGCTACACCCGCGCCACGATTTCGCGCATCGCGCGCCGCGCGGCCTGCTCACCGGGGGCGATCTATAAGTTGTACGACTCCAAAGAGGATCTCGTCGCGACGTCATTTCGCGAACTCATGCGCGCGCGCTGGATGAAGGTCAGCCACTTCGTACGAGTTCTCGAAGAAGACGCGATTTCCAACATGCTCTTTCGCATTACCAGCAACGAACATTCGGTGCGGCGTGCCTTTACGACCGAGTTTGCGCTCGCCGCGCCCTACAACGAGCTCTTAATGACGGCGATTCAAGACCAAACCAAGGGTCTCGCCCTCGTCGTCGACTCACTCGAAAACGTCAGCGCCGAGGAGAAGCGGCGCTTGAATCACTTGATTCGCGCGATTACCTATCTCACGATCGGCGCGGGCATGATCGCCACAGTTTCTGAGAACATGCAGTGTTCGAATTTCGCCCAGTTCTCCGAACCCTTCCGTTTGGCCATCTTGAAGGACTGTCTGCCCACTTGGAACGAGTTGCGAAGCCACATGGAGAGTGCAGCGCAAAGTACCGGCGTGCGCTGAGTCGCACCGCTACGCGCTCGTCGGCGGCGCGGTCAAGCGCTCGAGTCGTTCCACGATGTCCGAAATCGCCTGGTCCTGGGCGAGCAGGTGTTTTTGAATCTCTTCGGCCTCTTGCAAGACCGCCTCGGCGTCTTTGTAGGTGTCCTCGGAGCGCTTATCGGCGGCCGTGGCCTGAATGTTCTGGCCCACGATGATCACCGGCAACAACACCAACTGCAAGAAACTGCTCGACAGCCACACGATCACGTAGTACGTGCCCTGTTTGATGGCCGAGGGCAACGCGAACAGCGCCAGGACCGTAAAGGCGTACGCGCACCACATCGTGCCCACCACCAACGTGACCTTGAGACCGACTTTGGCGTTGAGGCGCACGAAGATATTGGGGTGACTCGTACGGCGCACGTCCGCAGTTTTTACCGGCTTACTCGCGTGCAGTTCGGCGACTCGAGGGTGTCGCACGTACTCGTAAATCGAAGTCACGTGGGAATTCTCACACAGGGTCCCCGCGTGAGCGGGGATTGTCGTTACTCCTTGACGAGGTCGGGCGAGACTTCCATGCCCTTACGCCACGTAGAGCGCGCGATGATCTTCGTCGTGTCCGCACGATCGCGGTACTTCACGGCAATGTCGCGGGACTCTTCGAGGAGGCCTTCGGAGAGCTTGGTGGGATTGAGACCCAGTTCGAGGAAATTGTCTCGACTCACGTTGAGTTCATTCTCGGCGGCTTCTTGGCGCGGATTGGGTAGATAGGCCACCTCAACCCCGGTCATTGACGAAATCATCTCCGCCAACTCGCGTACGCGATAGGTCTCGGTGACTTGGTTAAAGACCTTGACTTGATCGCCCACCGCGGGTGGGTTCTCGAGCGCGATTTGAATGCAGCGCACGGTGTCACGAATGTGGATAAAGGCGCGAGTCTGACCACCGGTACCGTGCACGGTCAAGGGGTGGCCAATGGCCGCTTGCATTAAGAAGCGATTCAAGACCGTCCCGTAGTCGCCGTCGTAATCGAAACGATTAATGAGTCGCTCGTCGAGTGCGGTCTGGGGCGTCTGCGTGCCCCAGACGATGCCCTGGTGTAGATCGGTGACGCGCAGTTGGTCGTTCTTCACGTAGAACGCAAAGAGCAACTGGTCGAGCGTTTTGGTCATGTGGTACACCGAGCCGGGATTGGCGGGGTGGAGAATCTCACGGTTGAGGTCGCCGTCGGGCGTGGGGACCTTGACGGTCAAGTAGCCCTCGGGAATGGGTGCCGAACCCGACCAGCCGTAACCGTACACGCCCATGGTGCCCAAGTGCACCAGCGCGATGTCGCGACCACTGGCCACGATGGCGGCGAGCACGTTGTGCGTACCGCGTACGTTGTTGTCAACGGTGTAACGCTTGGCCGCGGTCGAACGCATGGAGTAGGGCGCCGCGCGCTGCTCGCCAAAGTGCACGACCGCGTCGGGCTCGTACTCTTTCAACAGGGCTTCGAATCGGTCGTACTCTTCGGCAAGGTCGAGATTGACGAAGCCAATGTCGTTGCCGGACAGTTCTTTCCAGGCGCGAAGCCGCTCACCCATGGGGCGAATCGGCGTGAGTGACTCCACCTCGAGCTCAAGGTCAATCTCGCGACGGCTGAGGTTGTCGACGATGGTGACGTCGTGTCCGAGATCCGACAGATGCAGCGACGTGGGCCAACCACAAAATCCGTCACCACCAAGAACCAGAACCTTCATGAAAACTCCTAAAACCTAGTCATTCGACGCTCGCCGAAGGGGCGACAGAGTCCGCGACCGCGGCATCACTGTTCGCAGCCGCTTTACTTTCTGATAGTCGCCTGATTACCGGCGTCGGCGAGAGTAGAGGAGGTCACGCAGACGCGGACCGATGACTTGTTGCCAGATTCGGGAGAACGAAAACGTGACGCTGCTCGGCACCACGCCCACCGACGCTTACCGCTCGCTGGACGACGCGGACATCAATCGCAAGCACTGGCTGACCGTCTTTACGGCCGGTATGGGCTTCTTTACCGACGCCTACGACCTGTTCATTATCGGTACGGTCACCGTGCTCTTGACCCCGATCTTTAACCTCTCGACGAACCAAATCTCACTACTCAATTCCATTTCGTTGCTCGCGTCGGTCGTGGGTGCGATGACCTTTGGCAAG
>NCBD01000168.1 GCA_002255315.1 Actinobacteria bacterium 21-64-8
GGCGGCCGTGAAAGCGAGCGTGGCCGTGCGCGCGTAGGGCAGCCGGAGTGCGACACCGAGCGCGAAGGACCCGATCCACATGATCGCGAAGTAGCAGAGTAACGGCACCGCGATCCGTAGGACGTCGAGCGGCCGGTGCGTGATCGTGTCGCCCTGGGGCGCGAACAAGACGACCACGGTGAACAACAGTCCGTAGAGGGCGAGCGGTCCGATGCGGGGCAGGAACGTCCCCTCGTACCACGTGCGACCGCGGGTGCGCTCGCCGATCCGCCGGGTCACGTAACCCGCCACCAACGGGACCCCGAGGAAGATCAGGACGCTGCGCGCGATCGTCCACATTGACACGTCGACGCTCGCACCCGAGAGGCCGAGCCAGTGGGGCAGCACCTCGAGATAGAAGTAGCCGAGTCCGGCGTAGGCGATGATTTGAAAGACCGAGTTGACCGCCACGAGCACGGCCGCAGCCGTCGCGTCGCCGCAGGCGAGGTCGTTCCAGATCAGCACCATGGCGATGCACCGGGCTAGTCCGATGAGGATCAGTCCCGTGCGATACGCGGGCAGGTCGGCGAGGAAGATCCAAGCCAGAGCGAACATGACGAGTGGACCGATGAGCCAATTCAGGATCAACGAGGTCACGAGGAGACGGCGATCGTTGGCGACGATGCCGACCTCCCCGTAGCGGACCTTGGCGAGTACCGGGTACATCATCACGAGCAACCCGATCGCGATCGGCAGGCTCGTCCCTACGACCTGCACGTGGTTGAGCGACTGATTGAGTGTCGGTATGAGGCGCCCGAGGACGAGCCCGACCACCATCGCCGATCCGATCCACACCGGCAGGAAGCGATCGAGTCGACTGAGTCGTCGAATCGGCGCCTCAGTCGTCGCGAGTTCCGGTGTCGTCATCGCATGATCCCCGTCCTAGCGGGCCCGTGCGCCCGGCGCCGATGGTAGTCGCCTCGGTAGTCGGTGGGACAAACCATTGAGGGCGACCCCGTTGTACCGCTCATGGGTGAACCTCTCACACCCCAAGGCTTACTGAGCCTCGTATAATACAGTGACAGTCTGGTCATAAGGAAAGGCCGGTGTGCCGCAGGAATGCGAACGCCAGATCTTTCTCCTTTCTGATTCGACGAACACCTCGACGCGCGTGGTATTCGGTTTCGCTGATGGTGTCGACACACAGGTTCGCCAACTCGGTGCCCTTGAGGTTGCCCCAGAGCGCTTCGACCGGGTTGAGATCGGGCGCGTAGGGCGGTAGTCGCTCGACGACCAGCCAGGAACGCTGGGTAGCGAGGAACGCGTGCATCCTTCGGCTGCGGTGACTGGGCAGACCGTCCCAGATCAAGGTGACCTTGTCACCGTTCAACTGGCGACGCAGTTGACGGATGAACGTGATCAAGCTGGTGTCGTTGTAGGCACCGGGCTGGGCGCTGAACATGACCTTGGCCTCTGATCCGTCGGGCGCGAAGGCGAGCACCGCGGCCATGGACATCCGCTTCCAGTTGAACGGTGCGTGGATGACCGGCGTCTGTCCCCGGGGAGCCCAGGTCCGTCGAACCGGCGGGGTTAGCGAGATGCCTGATTCGTCTTCGAAGACCAGCCACGCGCCCCGGCGACGGGCGTTTTTTTTACCCGGGGCCAACGGGTGGCGACCCACTCGTCGACGGCCTCGTCGTTGCGCTCGAGCGCCCGACGCGTCGGGCGCTGGGGACTCCAGCCGAGCTGGCCCATGATCCGCCACACGTGGCCCGGGTGGTAGGAGACACCGGTGAGCGTTGCGATGACTTCGGTGATCCTCGGCAGTGTCCAGATGTCCGTGGCGAACCCCGACGCCGTCGGGCCACGTCGCAAGGCTTTTTCCACCAAGGCGAGGTCCGCACTGTCCAACAACGGCCTTCGACCGGCGCGTCCTGCTCCCTTCAGTTCCTTCACCCCACCACGCGACCACGCCTCGTGCCACCGGCTCACGCTCTGACGCGAGACGTCGAGTTCTCGAGCGACGTCGGCCTGCGAGGCGCCCTTGGCGAACAACTTGGCCGCTTGTTTTCGCCGGGCCTCCATGCCTTCGAAGTCCCGCTGGGGTGGCCGTGTTTTGATCATGCGACATTATCCCACGGCTGGCGACGAATGTCACTCTATTACGCGAGTCTCAGTAAGAACCACGTGGCCCTAGAGCTGAGACTGACGTCGAACCCGAAAGCTTCGACCAGCCGCGCGGTGCGAGTCGCTTCGCCCCGTCGGTTGGAACATGAAGGCGTTCGAAGTAGTCGCCACTGGGATCCTTAAACCGGCCCGGGTACTCCGGAGGCTCCAAGAAACCCGGCACGATTCACTTTGCATCAGTCAGTGATTCATTAGAAGGAGACAACATGGAACTCGTCCACTCTCGTTGCTGACGGAATCGAAATTTCCAAA
>NCBD01000169.1 GCA_002255315.1 Actinobacteria bacterium 21-64-8
TGATCGGCGGCGCGGACGGTGTGGGCGCGCATGGCGACCCCGGGGATGTGGCCGGAGACGGCAAGCACGCCGACGGCAAGACGAAGATGGTGACGAAGACCGGCGCCACCAGCTCGGGTGCCTTCATGGGCGCCTTCTTCGGCCTGTTGTTCGGCCTGCTGCATCTCCTGTTGCGCGAGCTGTTGCTGCAGCTGGGCTTGGTCGCTACCGTCGTCGGCCGCCAAGCCACCGCTGCCGATCAGGCCCGGCGGATGGCGGGCTGCCGCTGCGTGGAGTTGAGGGGTCATACATCAGGTTTGCGCCCCGTCGCTAGCTACTTCGACCTGAAAAAGTCGGGGCGTGTCGAGCCTTTTGAGGCTGGCTGAGCTGGGATGATGGCCTCGAACCCTTGGTGAGAAGGATTCGAGGCCATCATGTTTCGTACTGTAAACGATCAGCCGACGTTGTGGGATTCGATCCTGCCGCCGGAGTTGTTGGTGTTGCCCGTCGAGTTGGGTCGGGTGGATGGGCTGCTGGATGATCCGGTGTTCTTCGCGCCGTTCGCGGCGTACTTCGATGCTCGGATCGGCCGGCCTTCGATCCCGGTGGAGACCTATCTGCGGTTGATGTTTTTGAAGTTCCGCTACCGGCTGGGCTATGAGTCGTTGTGCCGGGAGGTGTCGGATTCGATTTCTTGGCAGCGGTTTTGCCGGATTCCGTTCGGGACACGGGTCCCGCACCCGACCACGTTGATGAAGATCACCACCCGCTGCGGGGAGGACGCGATCACTGGGCTCAACGAAGCTCTGCTGGCCAAGGCGGCCGCAGCCAAGCTGCTGCGCACCGACAAGGTCCGCGCCGACACCACCGTCATAGCGGCCGCGGTGTCTTATCCGACCGATTCAGGTCTGCTGGCTAAGGCGATCGGTTCCATGGCCCGCAGCGTGGCACGGATCAAAGCCGCCGGAGGCGCGACCCGCACTCGGTCGCGGGACCGGCGGCGCTCGGCGGGGCGGCGGGCCCGCTCGATCGCCGCGAAGCTGAAATTACGCGGCGAGCAGCAACGCGATACGACCCAGGCCGCGGTACGCCGTATCACCGGTGAACTGGCCGGGATCACCGAAGCGGCCATGCGCGAAGCCACCGCGGTGATCCGCAACGCCCGACGCGCGCTGCGCACGGCGACCGGGCAACGCAAGGGCCGGCTGCACCGGGCGATCAACCGTCTGGACGTCATCATCGGATGCGCCGAACGCGTTGTGGCCCAAGCCCGTAGCCGGCTGGATGGGGTGATGCCCGAGTCGGCGAGCCGGGTGGTCAGTCTGCACGATGTCGATGCCCGCCCGATCCGCAAGGGCCGCCTGGGCAAGCCCGTCGAGTTCGGCTACAAGGCCCAGGTCGTCGACAATGCCGACGGGGTCATCCTCGACCACAACGTCGAGGTCGGCAACCCGCACGACGCGCCTCAGCTGGCCCCGGCGATCGCACGGATCACGGCACGCACCGGACGCGCTCCACGGGCGGTAACCGCCGACCGCGGCTACGGCCAGGCCTCGGTGGAACGCGACCTCCATGACCTTGGCGTCCGCAGCGTGGCCATCCCACGCATGAGCAAACCGACCGCCGCGCGCCGCGAGTTCGAGCACCGACGGGCCTTCCGCGAGAAGGTGAAGTGGCGGACCGGATCCGAAGGACGAATCAACCACATCAAACGCAGCTACGGCTGGAACCGCACCGAACTCACCGGCATCAACGGAGCCCGAACCTGGTGCGGACACGGCGTCTTCGCCCACAACCTGGTCAAGATCAGCAACCTCGCCGCATAAATCACCACCGCCAGTGCGCAGCGACACCAATCAAACAAACTCAACCACGCGAAACACCCATCAAGGGTTTTTCAGGTCGAAGTAGCTAGCAGACCAACCACAGGTGGGAGCTGAACAAACAGCTCAGGCGACACGCCTCACTTGGGCCAAACTCTCCAGGAGATCGGCCGCGTTGGTGACGCTGTCGGCGGGCTTGCTCATCCGGCTGGCGAACCGCCGGGCCCGACTGGCGTATTCCGGGGCCAGGATGGTCCGAAGGTCCGCGACCAGCGTTTGCTGAGTAGCGCTCGACAAGCGCCGCACGGTGCCCAGCCCCTGTCGTTTGAGCTGAGCTCCCCAGATCGGCTGATCGGGCAACGTCCACAGGATCGCCGTGGGGACTCCGGCGCGCAGACCCGCGGCCGTAGTGCCGGCGCCCCCGTGGTGAACGACCGCGCGGCACGCCGGAAAGGTCGCCGCGAAGTTCACGACGGGCACAACCTTGACGTGCTCGAAATGCGGGACGTCGCTCAAGTCACCCCAGGTGGCGCAAACCAGCGCCCGCTCACCCAACTGCTCGCAGGCCGCGGCGATCATGGCGACCGTCTCGGTGACGGAATCGACCGCGGGTTGCCGCGACGGGCGGCCCGTCGCGCTCGGCAGGCCCAGTTCACCGCGCTGCCGGTCATCGAGTCTCTTCATCAGCAGCCCGACGAGCCACCAGACCATCGTCATGAAGGAGCGGATCAACGCCACCGGCACCCCCGGAACGAGGTGGCCGTTGGCCCGCGCCGGGAAGTAATGCAGTGTGACCAACGGAATGTCGTGATACTCCGCGATGTTGGAGGCGGGCTGCTCGAAGGGCAGCCCGGTGAACATGAGATCGGCCCCGTCCGCGAGCGACATCAGCGTCGTACTCAGTT
>NCBD01000170.1 GCA_002255315.1 Actinobacteria bacterium 21-64-8
ATCCCTATCGAACACGTCCCCAGTTCGCGCCGGCTCGCCACCCTACGGAGTCAAAAGAGTGACCACCGGCTCTCCGGTGAGCGTTGCCGCCTTGGCGAGCATTTTGCGAAGATCGACGAGCCTCAGGCTCGCCACTCCACCGAACGCACGTGGTGGGCCGCCGCCAGGGCCAGTCGCACACCGTTCGCGTCCGCATCGAGACCGTACACCGGGGTGCCCGGCTGTTGACGCCACGAGTCGTCGATCGTGCCAGCGTCGACCGGATCGAATCCCAGTGAATCCACCAAATCCATGACCAGTTTCTTCGCGACTGGATCGTCGCCCGCCACGGGAAGGGCCATTCGGTCACTCGCCCCCGTGGGACGCGCACGTTCGAGAAGGTTGGCCGCGTAGATCCCGTTGAAGGCCTTCACGACGGGATGACCAATCTGGTCAGACACCCACCGACTCTCGGTAAGCCCGTCCTCGATGGCGGCGATACGGCCGTCTCGCTGTTGGGGGTAATAATTTCCGGTGTCGATCACCACCACCTCAGGACTGGCTCCCACGAGAAATCCGGAGGGCAAATCAGGAACGTTCTTTTCCGGAATCGTGATCACCAGCACGTCAACCCCCATGGCAGCCTCCGAAGCGGCGACCGCGCGGGCGCCAGTTTCCTGCACGAGTTCCTGTAGCGTCTCGGGACCTCGCGAGTTAGCCACCGTCACCTCGTGTCCCAGATGCGTGAGTCTCCGTGTCAAGTTCCCACCGATATTCCCGGCTCCGATGATCCCAATCCTCATGATGTCTCCTTTGATCGTGACGTCGCGAGCCGCCCTGGCAGCACAACACCACCGTACCCAGAGAGTCCGGCCCGTCGTGCGGGTCTAACGACATCCTCACCCCGACGCCAGGTCAATGAAAATCGACCGACCATAACGGGAACCAAATATCCCTCGCCCGGCCGCTGCGGCGCCGATGGCCAGCTCGCGGCGGTCAAGGAGTGAAGAGTTGATATTCGGCGCTTCCGGGTTCTCCGTGGGTAATCAGATGTAGATCGAGCGGTCTCGGGCATGATTTAGGCCATGGACGACACCGAGCTCTACCGTCAGATACTGGGTCTTGCCGCACCGTGGCAGGTCAGTCGAGTCGATCTCTCCGCGGAGAACGTTCGGATCGACGTGTGGGTGCAGCACCCGAGGCGCACACGCTTCATCTGTCCGCAGTGTGAACGCGAACTGCCCGTCTACGACCACGCCGACGAACGAGAGTGGCGCCACCTCGACAGTTGTCAGTTCCTGACCTACCTGCACGCTAAACCTCCGAGAGTCAATTGCCCCGAGCACGGCGTCGTGCAGGTGCGACTGCCCTGGGCCGAGCCCATGAGCCGCTTCACCATCCTCTTCGAACGACTGGCCGTCGATGTATTGAAAGAGTGCGACGTCACCGGTGCCGGCCGCTTGTTGCGCACCAGCTGGGACGAGACCTGGCATTTGATGGAACGCGCCGTCGCCCGGGGACTCAAGATCAAGGAACCGGTGGCGCCAGTCCATCTGGGCGTCGACGAGAAGTCGGCCGGGCGGGGTCAGAACTACGTCACGATCGTCAGCGATCTCGAGCGCGGCACCGTCGAATACATTGCCGACGAACGTCGACAGGCCAGTCTGGACGGCTACTTCGAGCGCTTCAGCGCCGAGCAGCTCGGTCGCATCGAGGCGGTCGCAATGGACATGTGGGAACCCTTCGCCAACTCGGTGAGAGCCCATCTGGACAACGCCGACGACAAGATCGTCTTCGACCGCTTCCACGTCATGGGGTATTTGAACAAGGCCGTGGACACCGTGCGCAAGCAGGAGAACCGGGCCCTCGTCGCTCAGGGTGACAAGACCTTGTCGGGCTCGAAGTATCTCTGGCTCTACGCAGCCGAGAACGTACCCACCAAACACGAAGGTCGCTTCGCGGCGTTGCGCAGCGGTGACCTGAAGACGGCCAGAGCGTGGGCGATCAAGGAGAGCCTGCGCCACTTCTGGGAGTACGTGCAGCGAGGCTGGGCACTGCGGCACTGGAACAAGTGGTACTTCTGGGCCACGCACTCACGTCTCGCTCCGATTATCGATGCGGCACGAACACTCAAGCGCCACGAGTCCGGTCTGCTCAGCTACTTCGCCCACCCGATCACCAACGCCGGAGCCGAGGGACTCAATTCACGCGTCCAAGCAATCCGAGTTTCCGCTCGTGGATACCGCAACCGCGAGCACTTCAAAACCGCCATCTACTTCCACCTTGGTGGTTTGGCCCTTTATCCCCAAACCCACTGAATACCCGGAAGCGCCCCAAAAATAGGCGACTGTCAGACGATCCGTCGAACGGGCGACGAGATTCGATCTCGCGTTATTAGCGCGGGAAGATCGAGAAGC
>NCBD01000039.1 GCA_002255315.1 Actinobacteria bacterium 21-64-8
CGCGTCGGCGACGTCGCCGACGACGGACCAATGGGGTGACGACCGCCACGGGACGCCCGCGCCGGGTCCGATAGAACCTTGTCCGGGAAAGAGCGCGACGAAATCGTCACGGTACGTGAGAGCCGACGAGAACGACATGGCTCCCACGGTAACAGTGCCCGGAGTGGGACTCGAACCCACACACCCTCTCGAGTAAAGGCTTTTGAGGCCTCCGCGTCTGCCAATTCCGCCATCCGGGCTGCGGCGACCACGGTAGCAGCAACCGTAGTGTGGCGGTGATGAACGTCACGCTCTTCGAGCACGAGGTCGAGCTCGCGCAAGCGCTCGAAGCGGGATTGCAGCGCCACGACCGGCGTACGCGACTGTACCTGAAGCTCGACGACGGCGGCGAAGTCGGAGTGGGCGAGATTGCGCCCCAACGCGAAGCACTGAACGGTGACGCAAACGTGGACGACGTGCGTCGCGAGTTGGTTGAGCTCGTATTACCCCAAGTCGTGGCGATGCGCACTCGCGAGGGAGCGCTGCCCTCGTGGACGCGGATTGCTCGACTCCGTGGACCACGTCACGCGAGCGCTCCGGCACTCGCACTCGTGGAGATGGCGTTGCTGGAGCGCGAACTACGTCAGGCGCGTCAACGCCTCGACGAGTGGTGGGTGCCCCGTGGGCCACTGGTACTGCAACGCGGAGTCTCCCTACTTCGCCACGACGACCCCTGGCCCGACCTCGAGGGCGTCGTGCGCCTACGAGCCAAAGTCGCACCTGGAAGGATTGATTCTGAGGCGCTCGAGCGTGTGGCGGCGACTGCGCTACCGGTCATTCTCGACTTCAACGCCACCGCGCGCACGTTCGATGAGGTTCGTGCAGTGTGGCAGCGGGTCTCAGCGCTCGCGAACGTCGTAGCCGTAGAGCAACCCTTTCAAGTGGGTAATTTCATTGACTCGGCGCAACTCAGCAAAGAGATGCCCGTCGCCGTCTCGCTTGACGAAAGTCTTCGCTCGCTGGGAGATCTCAATCAAATTCTGCGCTACGAAGCCGCGACGATGCTCTGCGTGAAGCCCGCGCGGGTCGGGGGGCTCGCGAACGCGCGCACCATCATTACGAAAGCTCGTGAACGAGGACTTCGCCCGTACGTTGGTGGTTTTTTTGAATCGCCCTACGCCCGTCACGTCCATCGAATTCTTGCCCGTCACTGCGTCAGTGAGCCCAGTGACGTCGGCGACGTCGCGACCGTTGGCAACTCCGAGGAGGTGCAGTCATGCGCGGACGGCTTTGGTTACTGCGTTGATCCGCGGGTTCTTCAAGGCAGCCGGGTCTGGTCCGTCATGACGAGCGCCGCGACTTAGAATCCGGCCATGGGCTCTCGACTAGTGAAGCGCCGTCTCGAGGATGTCCAGCGTCAGCTGGGACAAGCTCGCGAAAGCCTTCACGTTCTCGAAGAGCAGGTGGCGGTATGGAATGACGCGCTCGACGACGCAAGAATTCGATCTCTAGTATCCGAAACGCCCCTGCAAACGAGAGAATACGATGAACTCTCTCGGCACGTCCAGGCCGCGATTGCCGAGATGGATCGTCGTTCGCGCGAGGTGCACGAACTCGTCGTCGCGCGCGACGAATTGTTGCGCGAGTGGAGTCCAAAGGATGAAAATGGATAAGCGAGTAGTCATCGCCGACGACGAGTCAATTATTCGCCTCGACCTCAAGGAGATTCTCGAGGGCGACGGTTACTTGGTGGTGGGAGAAGCGGCAAGAGGTGATGACGCACTCGCGATGATTCGTGACCTCGAGCCGGATTTGGCGTTGCTCGATATCAAAATGCCCGGACTCGACGGCATTGAAGTCGCACGAGCCATCAAGGGCGGCAAGACGCACGTCGTGCTGCTGACGGCCTTTAGTCAACGCTCGCTGATTGAGAGCGCGCGCGACGCCGGAGTCGTGGCCTATCTCGTCAAACCCTTTCGTTCGAGTGAGATCCTTCCCAAATTGGCCTCTCTTCTGCGACCTTCGGTGGATCGTGACGCCTCAGTCCACGAGACTCCGAGCGTCGAGGACAAGATTGAAACGCGCGAGATCGTGCAAAGGGCGAAAGAGCAATTGATGCGCGAACGAGCGCTCGACGAACCCTCGGCGTTCGAAATTATTCAACAGTCCGCCATGCGCGGTCGCGTGCGCATGCGTGACGTGGCCCAGCAGATTTTGCGAGGCGAGTTCGTTGGCTAACGCGCCAGACCAGCGCCCTCTGCTCCTGCTCGATGGGATGTCGCTGGCCTTTCGTGCGTACTTCGCGCTCTCACCCGACATCAAGACGTCCTCGGGTCTGGTGACCAATGCCCTGCACGGTTTTGCTTCCATGTTGATCTCGCTCGTTAAAACGCAAACGCCGCGCGCCGTGGCGGTGGCGTTCGATTTGCCCGGTGGCACGTTCCGTGACGAAATGTCAGAGGACTACAAGGGCGGTCGCGCGGCGACGCCCGAAGACCTTGAACCCCAGTTCGACCTAATTCGAACGATGTGCGAGGTGCTACATATTCCCGTGTTGGGCGTGGCCGGTTACGAAGCGGACGACGTTCTTGCCACGCTCGCCAGTTGGGGACGCGACCGAGAGATACCGGTGATCGTCGTCACCGGCGATCGCGACACGTTCCAGCTTGTCGAAGATCCTTTCGTCAAGGTTCTCTACAACCGTCGAGGTGTGTCGGACTACTCGCTCTACGACGAGGCGGGCATCTTCGAGCGCTGTGGCATCGAATCGAAGCGCTACCCGCTCCTCGCGGCGCTGCGGGGCGATACGTCGGATAACTTGCCCGGCGTGCCTGGCGTGGGTGAAAAGACCGCCGCCAAGCTCTTCGCTCAGTACGCGTCGATGGACGAGTTGTACCAACACCTCGACGAACTAACGCCGAAGCTGCGCGAGAATCTGGCCGCCTTTGAGTCGCGGGCTCGCAATAATGAACAGATGATGTGGCTGGTTCGTGACGTTCCACTTGACGTGTCACTCGACCAGATCGTCCTGGGTGGTTGGCGCCGCGACGAGGTTCATGCCTTTTTTGATCGCTTCGAGATGAATTCGGTTCGCGCGCGCGTGGACCGCCTGATGCAAGACGGCCTGCTCGGCGACTCGGGCGAAGTGGAGCGTACGAGTGTCGTGACTGCATCGTCGACCACGCCAACCCCCACCAGAGCGTCCACGTTGGCCGAGGTTCTTGCCTATGGGTCGCCCACGGTCGCCTACACGAGCGATCGAGTTGCACTGTTTGACCACTCGAGCGGCGCCTTGGCGCTAGGTAGTCTCGACGAGTTTTTCCAACTTGTTGGTGACGTGAGTGTCGCGGGCCACGACGTCAAGGGACTTTTTCGACTCGCCTATGAACGTGGCGAGCATCTGGTTGATCCGAGCGACGACACGTCCATCATGGCGTTTTTGCTCGACGCGGTGAGCGGTCACTATGGCCTTGGCGACGTGGCCGAGCGTTTTCTTGGAGAAACAATCTCGACTGAAGCGCCGTCGCTTTTTGGCGCATCGAGTGACGAGGCGCTGCAGCGCGACGTCCAAGTTGTGGCGCGCCTTAGAGCGCATTTACGCTCGGAGATTTCACGTTGGGAGTTGAATTTTATCTACGACAAGGTTGAACTGCCTTTGGTGGCGGTTCTTGGTCGGATGGAGGCGAGGGGCATTCGCGTCGACGTCGAATTACTACGCGCGATTAGCGGTGAATTTACGGCTGAGGCAATGAAACTCGATGACGAAATTCAACAGATCGCGGGTCATCCCTTCAAAGTGAACTCTCCCCAACAGCTTCAAGTTGTGCTGTTTGATGAGTTGGGACTGCGTGCGACCAAAAAGATTAAGTCGGGCTACTCGACCGATGCCACCAGTCTTGAAGCAATCGTTGACGAACACCCTATTGTGGCGAAAATCCTGCGCTTTCGAGAGATTGAAAAGCTGCGGTCTACCTACGGCGCTCCGCTCATTAGCGCAGTTGCCCCCGACGGGCGCATTCACGCGTCGTTCAATCAGACGGTCGCTCGCACCGGACGGCTGTCGTCAGAGAACCCCAACTTGCACAACATTCCCGTGCGCTCGAGCGAGGGCCGCCGTCTGCGTTACGCCTTCTTGCCGAGTGAGAGTTGGATCTTGGCGGTGTCGGACTACAACCAGATTGAACTGCGGATCTTGGCTCACCTGTCGAGGGATGAGGGACTCCTTCGCGCCTTCGACGGGCATCAAGACGTGCATCGAACTATCGCGGCCTCGGTCTTTGGTGTCGCACCGGAGCAAGTGACGAACGAGCAACGTGAACAGGCCAAGGCGGTCTCCTACGGACTCGCGTACGGCATGGAATCCTTCGGGCTCAGCCAACGCCTCGGGATTTCGGTGGGCGAAGCCAAGGGCATTATGGACCGCTACTTCGAGGGCTTTCCAAGTCTGCGCGCGTACATGGAGCGCACCATCAGCGAGATTCGAAACGCTGGTTTCTCGCGAACCGAATTTGGTCGCATACGCCCTTTCCCGGATTTAGCGACCGCGGTGGGCGCCCAACGTCAAGCGGCCGAGCGCCAGGCGATGAACGCGGGTATTCAGGGCCTCGCGGCCGATATTTTCAAGTCGGCGCTCGTGCGCCTCGACCACGCCCTCGCCTCGGCACAACTAGAGGCTCGTTTGATTCTCCAGGTCCACGACGAAGTTCTCGTTGAGGCTCCACCCGGTGAACAAGAGGCAGTCTCGGGCATCATTGTCGACGCGCTGACGAACGCCGCGAGCCTGCGCGTGCCACTCGAGGTGAGCTTGCACTGGGGCGAAAACTGGGCAGCCGCCAAGGGTTAGCGTCCCCGGTGCTAGGGTGGACCCCTGGGTCAACACCGGTGTCCCAGCCTCATCGCCTAGTCAGACCCCGGTGTGGTCGCACGAAAGTAGTACGAATGTCGGACGGCACGAGCCTCCTTTCCTCCCAGCAAATGGGCACATTTGACGCCGAAGGGAATTACGTTCCTCGAGTCATCACCGAAGACAATTTGGTCGGCACCGACTTGGCGAGTCTGGTCGGTGACAGCGTGCTCGAATTCGAAGACGGTGACCTGGTCACCGGCACCGTGGTCAAGATTGACCACGATGAGGTACTCCTGGACATTGGTTTCAAGTCCGAAGGCGTCATTCCTGCACGGGAACTCTCCATTCGCAACGATGTTGATCCCACCGAGATCGTCTCGCTCGGCGAGAAGATTGAATGCCTGGTCTTGCAAAAAGAAGACAAAGAAGGTCGCCTCGTACTGTCGAAGAAGCGCGCACAGTACGAAAAGGCGTGGGCCAACATTGAAGAGCTTAAGAACCGTGACGAAGTCGTCAAGGGTGTGGTCATAGAGGTCGTCAAAGGTGGCCTCATCGTCGACATTGGCTTGCGCGGATTCTTGCCGGCGTCACTCGTGGAACTAAGACGCGTTAGAGAGCTTCAGCCCTACATCGGTAAAACCGTTGAAGCAAAAATCATCGAACTCGACCGCAACCGCAACAACGTCGTACTCTCGCGACGTGCCTGGCTTGAAGAGACGCAAAAAGAACAGCGCGGTGACTTCTTGTCCAACCTGAAGCCTGGCGAGCGCCGCCACGGCGTCATCTCTTCGGTCGTCAACTTCGGCGCCTTCGTTGACCTTGGTGGTATGGACGGACTCATTCACGTCTCGGAACTGAGTTGGAAGCACATTGATCACCCGAGCCAAGTGGTGGCCGTGGGTGATGAGGTCGACGTTGAGGTGCTCGACGTTGACTTCTCGAAGGAGCGCATCTCGCTCTCACTGAAGGCGACCCAGTCCGACCCGTGGCAGGTCTTCGCCGACAGTCACGCCGTTGGACAACTGGTCTATGGCCGCGTGACCAAATTGGTTCCCTTTGGCGCCTTTATTCAGGTGGGTGAGGGTATCGAGGGATTGGTGCACATCTCAGAGATGGCCGCCCACCACGTCGAATCGCCCGAGCAGGTGGTCACCGCGGGTGAGGAACTCTGGGTCAAGATCATTGAACTCGATACCGCTCGTCGTCGCATTTCGCTGTCGATTAAGCAGGCCGCCGAAGGTGGCGAGGTCGCCGAGGAGTATCACGAAGCCTTTGGCTCGCACGCCTACGACGCCGACGGTAACTACATTGGCGGCGGGCTGGAACTCGGTGAATTCACTCCCGAGACCGAGGCTCAAGCTGCGTGGGCCGAGTACGCGACGGAGGTCGCGCACAAGGCTCTCGACGGGGACGAAGTCGCGAGCGGCGAACCCGCCGACGACACGGACACCGAGTCAGTCGTCGAGTAACGCCCTTCGTAGTGCAGTACTCACCCCACCTCGTTCGCCTCGCGAGCGGGGTGGGGCGTTTTGCGAGACGGCGGCGCGGAGGTCGCGAAATAGTTCGGTTACGCCTACGGGTATCGGCACTGTCGTACCTACGACCAGATAGTGGGCATGAGCGCGGCCGAACTCGTCGGCGTGGACGCGAGTGAGGTGCTCGGTGCGCTTCACGCCACGGGTGGCGGATTGATCTAACGACTCGCCAAGGTGCTCAGCGGATAGTGACACGCCACCTGGTGGCCCGGAGCGGCTTCTCGAAGGAGCGGCTCCTCGCTGGCACAACGCGCCGTGGCGTTCGGGCAGCGCGTGCGAAATCGACAGCCACTGGGCGGATTGAGTGGACTCGGCGGTTCGCCATCGAGCACGTCGCCGTGTACAGGCGAGTCGACGTCGGCTTCGAGGGCCGCGCCCAAGAGGAACTTCGTGTAGGGATGTTCGGGCGATTCGTAGAGCGTGTCCGAGGGACCGATCTCGCATATTTTGCCTAAGTACATCACGGCCACGCGGTCACTCACGTTCTTCACTACCGCCAGGTCGTGCGCAATGAAGAGCAACGTCAGTCCGTATTCGGTCTTGAGGTCCTCAAGAAGGTTGAGAATCTGTGCTTGTACCGAGACGTCGAGTGCCGAAACCATTTCGTCACAGATCAGTAATTTGGGTCGCATCGCCAGTGAACGAGCAATGGAGATTCGTTGACATTGCCCGCCCGAAAACTGGCGCGCGTAGCGGTTCCCGTAAACGTGGGGATCGATGCCCACTTTGCTCAAGAGGTCTTGGACAAGGCGTTCGCGTTCGTCGCCCGTAACAGTTTTCCAGCAGTCGAGCGGTTCCGCGACGATATCTTTGACTCGACGACGCGGGTTAAGCGAACTGATCGGGTCTTGAAAGATCATCTGCAGGCGCGTGCGTAGATTGCGCAGCGCCTTGCCCTTTTGTTTCGTTATATCAATGCCTTCAAGTTCAACGGTGCCGCTGGTGGGTTCTACGATGCGCATGAGCGCTTTTCCGGTCGTGGACTTACCACAGCCAGACTCGCCCACAAGGCCAAGGGTTTCGCCTTCGAAGATGTCAAAACTGATACCCGCCACCGCCGAAATAGCGTGACGTTTTGAGCCGAAGTTGACCGTGAGGTCTCGAACGCGCAGCAACGGAGTGGTCGTGGAACGTTCACTCATGAGCGAGACGCACTTTCGTCGGCGGGCAATGGATTCCAACACGCAAAGAAGTGTCCCGGTTCACTCCCGGCCCGCAATTCAGGGCGCTCGTGGTGACAGCGATCGGTGGCGTAGGCGCAACGAGGCGCGAACGAGCACCCGAGGGGAAGTTTGCTTAAGTTTGGCGGACGACCAGGGATGGCTTGAAGGCGGGTATGCGAGAGATTGGACACTTTTGGTGAACTTTCAAGGAGCGCTCGCGTGTAGGGCATGCGATGGCGGGTAAAAACTTCGCGGGTCGAACCCGTTTCGACAACACGCCCCGCGTACATCACAATGATTCGCGACGTGCGCGTCGCCACGACGCCTAAGTCGTGGGTGACGAGTATGACGGACATCTGGAATTGGGTTTTTAGTTGGTCGAGCAGATTCAAAATCTGAGCTTGAATCGTGACGTCGAGACCCGTAGTGGGTTCGTCGGCCATTAGGAGTTTAGGAGAACAGGCCAGCGCAATCGCGATCACGACTCGCTGGCGCATGCCGCCCGAAAG
>NCBD01000040.1 GCA_002255315.1 Actinobacteria bacterium 21-64-8
TCTGCTGGGTTTTGCTCTGCTGGCGTCACCCTTATTTATTCCGACCCTGTGGGTCATGTTGGGTCTCACGACGATGACGGCCCTTGGCCGATTCCGACGTGTGTGGCTCTCGGCAGCGCGACCGACACCCATACGTCACGTCAGTGAAACTGGTCGGCCCCACCCACGGCGTGTGCGCCGTGGACTCAGTCGCGCTACTCGTCACTAACCGTGGCCTCGCGCGCGCGCGTCGCGCTGATGAAGTCACTGGGTGCGGTGCTTGAAGTACTTCCCGAACGCGCCGACGTAGCGATGGCTCGACGTTTAGCGCGTCGACTCGGGCCCCGCAACACGTTGGCGAAGGCGAATTTAGAACGCAATCTGGCGCACGCACTCTTTGCGGAACGTCACGTGGATTCGCTCTCGAGCGACGCAGCATTGCTCGCTCGCTTTGTCGATCGCGCTTTCGCGAGTTATGGCCAGTACTGGGCCGAGGGGGCGAAACTTCCGGCCCTGCGTCAAGGTGTCATTGACGACCGTTTCGCCATTTCTGAAGGGATGGAACACTTGGTCGCCGCACGCGAGTCGCGACAAGGTCTGGTCGTGGCGCTGCCGCACGTGGGCTCGTGGGAGTGGGGAGGTTCATTCTTGAACTCTCTGGGTTTAGGCATGACGGCGATCGCCGAGGAGCTCGAGCCTCCCGCCTTGTTCGAATGGTTTAAGAAGAAGCGCGAATCGATTGGTATTCGCATCGAACCGTTGAACGAACACGCCGGCACCGTCATGCTCGAAGTCTTGCGCGGCGGCGGTGTCGTGGGGCTGCTGTGTGATCGAGACCTGCAAGGAAATGGCGTTGAGGTTGACTTTTTTGGTGAACGCGTCACGATGCCAGCGGGACCGGCGACGTTGGCACTACGAAGCGGTGCGACGCTGCTCGTGGCCGCGTGCTACAGCGGCCCCGGGCGTGATCATCACGCCGTGGTCACGGCACCGATTGACACGACACGTTACGGCAAGCTTCGCGCCGACGTCTCGAGAGTCACTCAACTCATTGCTCACGAGTTGGAAGGTTTAATCGCGCGCGCCCCCGAACAGTGGCACGTCCTGCAACCGCTCTTCGTCGAACCGTGATCCGTCGCGTCGCGCTCGTTTCGCCCTACGCGCTGAGTGTCTTTGGGGGGGTGCAAGAACAAGCGCTCGCCATGAGTCGTGAGCTCGCTCGCCGCGACGTGTCGGTGCTGTTGATCGCGCCCGACGCCGATGACCATGCCACCTATGACACGCCCGCGCGCCTGGAGCGTGTTGGACGACGCATCGCCTTGCCGGCCAACGGTTCGCGCGCACCTTTGACGTTGAGTCTCGGCGCCGCCCGACGAGCGCGGCGAGTCATCAACGAGTTCTCGCCCGACGTGGTGCACTTTCATGAGCCCTTCGCGCCGGTATTGGCCTGGGCGACGTTGCGCGCGCACGAGTGGCCGAGTGTCGCGACGTTTCATCGAAGCGGCGACGGTCCTGCGCTTCGCCTTACGAAGCCACTGCTCACTCAACTCGCCCGCGGAGTGGACGTGGCGGTGTCGGTCAGTGAGGCGGCGCGTACGACGTGGTGCACGGCCGCTGGTCTCGACAGTGAGGTGCTCTTTAACGGTTTCGAAAGTGAGCGTTTCGTGTGCGCACCACGTGAGCGAAGCGACGAAATCGTGCTATTGACCATTGGCCGTCTCGAAACAAGAAAGGGCGTGGGTGTCGCCATCGAAGCGGTTCGTCAACACAACGAGCACGCGCAGCGTCCGTGGCGCTTGGTGGTCGCCGGCGACGGTCCGGAGCGCGAGCGATTGCGCGCGCTGGCTGGTCACGACCAACAGATTGTTTTCGTCGGGTCCATTAGCGACGACGAAAAGCGCGCGTGGCTGCGCCGGGCCCACGCCTTCATTGCTCCCGCGACGCACGGCGAGAGCTTTGGTCTGGTCTTGCTCGAAGCGATGGCCAGTGAAACGGTCGTGGTCGCGAGCGACATCGACGGGTACCGCGAGGCGGCGCGTGGCTTTGCGACGTTGTTTGAACCTGCGAATCCCGAGGCGCTCGAGCGCGCGCTCGACGAAGCGCTGGCGAGCGGTCTCGAGCGTGTGGACGCGGCCCGCCGTCACGCGGAGTCCTGGTCGATGTCGAGGCTGATGGATGCGTACCTCGTTCGCTACGAGCGCGCCCACGAAGTTTTTACGCCAAACCAGTAGAGTTACGGGGTGGCTAGCTCGCAACGATCGCGTAATCGGCGCACGTCGTCGACGCGTGAACGCGGGCCTCGTCACGTCGAACCGATACTTGACCCCAACTGGCAGAGCCCCTACGTGCCCACCGCACACGAACGACACGTGCACGAAGCGGCGGTGCGTCGATTCGCGGTGCGCCGTCGGACGCCCCAGACGGTGCTCGCGGCCGTCGTGTCGCTCGTACTCATTGGCCTCGCCGCCTCGGCGTGGTGGTTTGCCTTGCTGGGTGTGGGCGTCGCGGCGTTGTACGCCTTTGACCTGCGCCGGGTTGTCACCGCCTACGACCGACGGGGTCACGCGCTCGCGGGTCAGATGCGCAGTCACTTTACGGTCGCGACGAGCGAGATCGATCGTCAACGACTCGCGACGGTGCTCGATCGTTTGGCGGCCACCTTCGGCGTCGCCGACGTGGTCGCGACGATCGTGGACGACCCGGGTTACAACGCCGCCCTTGTGCCCGACACGGAAGGATATTCATTGTTCGTCACGTCGGCGATGATGAACGACTTTGAGCTCATCGAGCTCGAAGGGGTAGTCGGACACTGCTTGGCGCGTCAGCGCCTGGGGCTCTTAGCACGCGAAAGCGTGGCGTCCGTCGTGTCAATGAATAGTGCCGCGCGACGTGCGTTGGCTGGCGAGGGTGCGACCTACCGCGCCGACGAGGTAGCCGCGGCGACGATTCGCTATCCCTTGGGACTCGCCGGCGCGCTTCGACGTTGTTCGCGCCAAGTCGTACCCGCGGGCTCGTTTTTTGCCTCACCGCTCTACGACGAGTGGCGCTGGATTTTCTTTGATGTGGCGAGCGATCAAACCGTGAGCGACCTCTCGTCACTCGACGACGCGGAGCTGCGGGCTATGGCACTCGAGGAGTGGTAGGAAGGGGCCGCCCGGTAGGCTAGAACCATGAGTTCAGCTTCCGATAGTTCCTTTACCGGCTCCACGCTCGTCAAGCGCGGTCTGGCCGACATGCTGCGTGGCGGCGTCATCATGGACGTCGTCAACCCCGAGCAGGCGAAGATCGCCGAAGACGCCGGTGCGGTCGCGGTGATGGCCCTCGAGCGTGTGCCCGCGGACATCCGTCGCGACGGTGGCGTGGCGCGCATGAGCGACCCCGAAATGATTCAAGAGATCCAGGCCACGGTGACGATTCCCGTCATGGCCAAGGCCCGCATTGGCCACTTCGCCGAGGCCCAGATACTTCAAGCGCTGAACGTCGACTACATCGACGAGTCAGAAGTGCTGACACCCGCCGACGAAGAGAATCACATCGACAAATGGGCATTTACGGTGCCCTTTGTTTGCGGTGCGACCAATCTCGGTGAGGCCCTGCGGCGCATCGGCGAAGGCGCCTGCATGATTCGATCGAAGGGTGAAGCCGGCACCGGCAACGTCGTCGAAGCGGTTCGCCACTTGCGCACCATTAACGCCCAGATGCGCCGACTCCACAGCGCCGACGCCAGTGAGCTCTACGCCTTGGCGAAGGATCTCCAAGCGCCCTTGCCGCTCGTGCGTGAAGTCGCTGAGCTCGGTCACTTGCCGGTACCCATGTTCTGTGCGGGGGGAATCTCCACGCCGGCTGACGCCTCGCTGGTATTGCAGTTGGGCGCCGAAGCGGTATTTGTGGGCTCGGGCATCTTTAAGAGCGACGACCCCGTACGCATGGCGCGCGCCATCGTGGAAGCGACGACGCACTTTGAAGACGCGGGAGTGGTGGCGAAAGTCTCAACGGGACTGGGCGCGGCGATGAAGGGTTTTGAGACCGCGTCGCTCGAAACGCGTCTGGCCGAGCGCGGCTGGTAGTGCCCCGGGTCGGGGTCCTAGCCCTCCAGGGCGACGTACGAGAACACGAAGCGGCCTTCGTCGAACTTGGCGTGGATGTTCGCCGTGTGCGCACGGCGGCGCACTTAGATGACGTTGACGCACTCGTTATTCCCGGTGGTGAGTCCACCGCCATTGCGCACTTGCTCGACACGTCGGGGCTGCGGAGCGAAATCGGTACGCGACTCGGCAGCGGTTTGGCGATCTTTGGCACGTGCGCGGGGCTGATTCTGGTTGCGCGAGACGTCCTCGACGGTCGCGTAGATCAATGGAGCTTTGGCGTGCTGGACGTCTCGGTACGACGAAACGGATACGGACGTCAGATTGCGAGCTTCGAGACCGAATTGGAAGTGCACGGCGTGGGGAACGTCCACGGGGTCTTTATTCGAGCGCCCAAAATTGAAGCCATCGGTGACGACGTTGTGGTGCTCGCGTCCCACGACCACGGGGGAGGGACGCACCCGGTGTTAGTGCGCCAGGGACGAGTCTGGGGTTGTTCGTTTCACCCCGAGTTAACTAACGACCGGCGCGTCCAGCGTCTCTTCGTCGAGTCGATTTAGTTTTCGCTACGATAAGCAGGCCCCGTTGGGCAGGAGGAACCATGTCCGGCCATTCGAAATGGGCGACGACCAAGCACCGTAAAGGTGCCAAGGACAGCGCCCGAGCCAAAGTCTTCGCCAAGTTAATTCGCCAAGTAGAGGTCGCGGCCCGCGAGGGCGGCAGTGACCCGAACGCGAACGCGGCGCTGCGCACGATGTACCAAAAGGCCCGTGAGGCATCGGTGCCTCTTGACACCATCGAACGTGCGATAAAGCGCGGTACGGGCGAACTCGAAGGTGTTCGCTACGAGGCCATTAGTTATGAGGGTTACGGACCGGGCGGCGTCGCGGTCATCGTTGAGACCTTGACCGACAATCGCAATCGAACGAGTGCCGAGATCAAACACCTCTTTGGGAAAAATGGAGGTGCGATCGCGGAACCTGGTGCCGTGTCGTGGCAGTTCGACCGTAAGGGTCTGCTCGAAGTCGCGGGCCCCCTCGACGAGGATCAACTGCTCGAATGGATCATGGAGGCTGGGGCCGAGAACTACGAAGCCAACGGTGTGAACTACACGGTGACAACCGAACCCCACGACGTGGGCAGCGTACGAGACATCCTCGAAGGGCACGGCCTTAAGGTCACCAGCGCCGACCTGACTTTGGTGCCCCAAAACACCATTCCGGTGGAAGATGAGGGTGAAGCCAAAAAGGTCTTGCGACTGATGGACGCGATTGACGACCACGACGACGTACAGAACGTTTTCGCTAACTTCGATATCTCAGACGAACTGCTCGCGGGCTTCGAGGACTAATTACCACCGCGCGGGCGCGTTTGGCGGTACTATCGAACGTATGTTCGTACTCGGGGTTGACCCCGGACTCACGCGATGTGGCTTTGGCCTGGTCCAGGGGTCTCTGGAGGGCCCTGAGACCTTTGGCGCGCGCCGCGCGGGCACTATCGAAACCGCGCACACGCTGGCCGTGGAACTTCGATTACGGCAACTTTTAGAGGAGTTTTCCACTCTGCTCGACGAGTTGCGTCCTGATGCGGTGTCGGTCGAAAAGGTCTTTCACTCGAGAAATGCCAAAACCGTGATTGGCGTCGCCCAGGCCAGCGGGGTCGTCATTGCCCTCGCGGGCGCGAGGGAGATACCGGTGCGTCAGTTTACCGCCCAACAGGTAAAACTCGCCGTGACGGGTTACGGAGCGGCGAAGAAACCTCAAGTGCAAGCCATGGTCGCGCGCCACTGTCGCCTCGCCCAGATTCCAGATCCACCCGACGCCGCCGACGCGCTCGCGCTGGCGATCACCTATTTTTCTATTGAGCGAACCGAACGCCGCATGCTCGTAGGGGACTTGGCGTGATTGGCTACCTCCGCGGCACCGTGCGAGCGGTTCTCGCGTCGACGGCGGTGCTGTTGGACGTGCGTGGGGTGGGTTACGAGGTGCACGTGGCCACGAGTGAGGTCGTGTCTGTTGATCACGAACTGGAGCTCTTTATTCACACGGCGGTCCGAGCCGACGCCATCGTGCTCTACGGCTTTGCCACTCTCGAAGAGCGTGAAGTCTTTGAACTCTTGCTCGCGACACCGGGGGTTGGTCCCTCGACGGCGCTCGGTGCGCTACGCACGCTCTCACTCGCCAGACTCGTCGCGGCCATTGAAGCCCAGGACGTGAAGACCATCGCGACTATTCCCGGCGTCGGCCAGAAGACCGCTAGTCGAATTGTGCTCGAGCTCCAAGGACGTCTCGTGCTCGTTGAGCAGTCCTCGAGCTCGTCGTTCGAAGTCAACACCATCATTGAAGACGCGCTGCGAGCGCTGGGCTATACGGCCACTGAAGTGCGAGACGCCCTGCGTGACACGACGCTCTCCAGCGATGAATCCATTGCGCTGCGAGAAGCGCTCGGATTGCTGCGGCGCGCATGACCAAGCACGAACTCGATCTCGACGCTTTGCGCGCGCCACTCGTGACGGCGCTAGCGACCGAACACGAGCGTCGAAGCGAAGCGTCATTGCGTCCGGCGACGCTTGGCGAATTTGTCGGTCAGCGCGATCTCGTCGGGCACCTCAACGTCGTACTGGGGTCGGCGCGCTCGCGAGCACAGACGCTCGATCACTTGCTCTTTGCCGGACCGCCGGGACTCGGCAAGACGTCACTCGCGAGCATCGTGGCCAACGAGATGGGTGCCGGACTGCGTGTCACGTCGGGACCGGTCTTGTCGCGTCCTGGGGACCTCGCCGCCTTGATGACCGACCTGCAAGACGGTGACGTGCTCTTCATTGACGAAATTCACCGGATGTCGCGGGCCGTCGAAGAAGTGCTCTATCCGGCAATGGAAGACCGCCGCTTGGACGTCATGATTGGCCGTGGGCCATCGGCGCGCTCAATTCGACTCGACCTTCCTAATTTTACGTTGATTGGCGCCACAACGCGCACCGGTCTCGTCGCGGCACCACTACGTGACCGGTTTGGTTTTATTGGACAACTCGATCTCTACGACGCCGACGAACTGGCGCACATCGTCGAACGTTCGGCCGCGTTGCTCGAGGTGCAAATAACGACGGAGGCCGCGCACGCCATTGCGTCACGAAGCCGGGGCACGCCACGTGTCGCCAATCGGCTTCTTCGCCGCGTACGGGACTATGCCTCGTACCACGAACTCACCCTCGTCAACGACCAGGTGAGCCTCGACGCACTCGAACTTTTTGGCGTCGACGAGCTCGGACTTGACAAAATCGACCGTCGGATTCTCGGGTTGCTCTGTGGACCGTTCGCCCAAATGCCCGTGGGACTGACCACCTTGGCGCACGCCTGTGGGGAAGAGCCCACCACGATTGAAGAGGCCTACGAGCCCTTTCTCTTGCGCGAGGGTCTCATCGTTCGAACCCCGAGGGGCCGCGTCGCAACGGAACGGGCCTTTTCCCACGTGGGACGCCAATCGAATGCTCCTGGGCTGTTCTAAGAGCGGAGAATCCAGCGACTAAGGTTTCTTCGTTCAACAACGAAGGAATAGCCAATGTCCGCAGTTCTCTTTTTAGCGAAGAGCTCAGGTTCTTCATCGATTCTGATTATCTACGCGGTGCTCTTCGCGGCCTTCTACTTTTTCTACCTTCGTCCACGCTCTAAGAAGCAAAAGGCAACTCGTCTTGAAGCTCGCCAAGTCGACGTCGGCCAGTTGGCCCAGACCATTGGTGGCTTTGTGGGCACGGTGGTGAAAAAGGGCGACGATCTCGTCACGCTCCGCAGCAGTAGCGGCATCGAGTTGGATTTCGTGCCCTCGGCG
>NCBD01000041.1 GCA_002255315.1 Actinobacteria bacterium 21-64-8
CTACCGCGAAATCGTCGCGCAAACGGCCGACAAATTACTCGGTTCGCTGCGCGATGCGGTCTCGGCCGTGGACTCGCCGCGCGAAAAAATTGAAGTCGCCTTTCGCGTCTACTTCGAGATGGTCGTCTCCGAAACCGACGCCTTTCGCATTCTCTTCATTCATTCACACGAGGGCGAGACCGCCGGCGATCTTCGCGCCGTCGAGTTCGGGTTGGTGTCGTTCCTCGAGCCCTTGATTGCGCTCCGTATCAAGCCCGACCACCGTCGTCAACTCGCCGCGGGCGTCGTGGGCATCGCCGAAGGCGCCGCGACGGCGTGGTTAATTCAACAAGAAGGTAAGGGGTGGCCAACGCCCAGTGAAGGCGTCGCCGAACGACTCGCCGCACGAAGTGCCACCCTCGCGTGGGGCGGCCTACGCAGCGTTCACCTCGACTAGCCACCTCGACTAGCCACCTCGACCAGGGCGTCGCCCTAGTGCAAAGTGCCCGTCACGAATTGCATCGCGAGACTCGTCACCGAGACCACCACCCATAGCGAGGCACCGAGCACGAGGGGGCGAAGACCTGCGTCGCGAATCGCGCGTGGCTTGGTTGACAGACCCACGCCCGCTAAGGCAACGACGAGGAAGAACTGTCCGACTCGGCTCGCGTCCAACACCCACGCCGCGGGCAGTAGTCCCAGTGAGTTCACGACCACCGCGACGAGGAACCACGCGATAAAGGCCGGAAATGACCGTAGGACCGTCGTGAACTGCGACGAGTGTCTCGCGGGCGCGACGCCGCTCGAGCGCCGGCGCCAGGCCGCGAGCGTCAGCGTGATGGGCACGATTGCCAACGTGCGCGACAACTTCACGACGATCGCGTAGGACGATGATGCGTGTGAGTAGCTGGACGCCGCCGCCACGACCGAAGAGACGTCGTTAATAGAGGTACCGGCCCACAGCCCAAAGGCGTGGGGCGACAGGTGCCACCAGTGACCCAGCACCGGAAACAAGAGCACCGCGGCGACGTTGAAGGTGAAGATGGTCGCGACCGCGAGACTGACGTCGCGTTCGTCCGCGTCCAAGACTGCATCGGTGGCGGCAATCGCCGACGCGCCACAGATCGCCGTCCCCACACCAATGAGCGTGCGTTCGTCACCCACGACACCGAGGGCCCTACCAATCACGAACGCCGCACCGAGCGCGACGACGAGCGTGACGACGAGCACCGGCAAGGTGCGCGCGCCGATGGCGAGCACTTGGTGCACCGAGAGTTCCGTACCGAACAGCACCACCGAGAGTTGCAAGACCCGCTTACTCGCGAAGCGCACCCCTAAGTGCAGCGGGGGCCAGTGCGCACTACGCAAGGAAACGACAACACCGAGGGCAATGGCGATCACCGGCGCACCCACCACGGGCGCGAAGTGCGCAATCGCGACCGCCACGACGGCGATCGCGCTCGCCAACGCGAGCCCCGGTACCCCACCCAGCACCGCGCGCGAGCGCGTGGACACCCTGGCGAGTGGCGCTGACGTCGTGACTTTTGTGTCCATGAACAACCTCCGCTACCAGTGTCGCGGCGCCGCGCGCCGTTGGCTTCTTCGACTTTCGGTCTTCGTTATAAGATTTACTTATGACTCCGCCTTCCTCGTGGCCCGATCTGGGGGCGCTCGAGCTCCTCGCGCTCGTCGCCGAGACCGGTTCCATTCGCCAAGGCGCGGTGCGCGTGGGCATCTCTCAACCGGCCGCGTCGCTGCGACTTCGCCAGTTAGAGCGAACCCTCGGGGTGACCTTGCTCGAGCGCGCCTCGACGGGGGCCCGACTGACCGCCGACGGTGCGGCCGTCGTGGGCTGGACCGAACCCATCCTTCGCGCGAGTCACGTCCTCGATCGTGGCGTGCGCGCGCTGCGGGCGAGTCAAGACTCCCAGTTGCGCTTAGCGGCGAGTTTGACGGTCGCGGAGTATCTCCTACCGGGTTGGCTGGCGTCACTGCACGCCGCGAGCCCCGAGGTCTCGGTGTCACTGCAGATGGCGAATTCGAACGACGTCGTTGAACTCTTCGCTCGAGGCGCCGTAGACCTCGGGTTCGTTGAAGGACCCTCGCTGCCTCGCGGTCTGCAAGGTCGCACCGTGCTGCGCGACGAACTGGTCGTCGTCGTGGGCGCCGCCCACCCCTGGGCGCGACGTCGTAGCGCACTGTCACCCGACGCACTCGCACGAGCCGACTTTGTGCTGCGCGAACGTGGATCGGGCACGCGCGACGTGTTCGTCAGCGCCCTCGCGCGCCACGGACTCGAGCCTCACGGCGTCATTGAGCTGGCGTCGACGACGGCTATCAAAGAGGCGGTGATGAACGGTCTGGGTCCGTCGGCGTTGAGCCGCCTCGCGGTACAAAGTGAGCTGAGCGACGGCCGATTGCGCAGCGTTGAGTGTCGCGACCTCGATCTACGCCGAGCCATTCGCGCGGTCTGGCCGCGCGCGACGAATCTCTCTTCCCTCGGCCGCCAACTACTCGCGACCGTCGAGGCGAGGTAACCCTAGGCCGGTGCGTCGTCGGCCACGACGACGCAAAACGCCTGAGCCATTGACCACAGTTCCAGCGCGCACTGCGCGTAGCGTGCGTCGTCGCCGTCGCCGGGATCGTCGACGTCACAGTCGTCATCGAGGCCCTGCGCGCGCACCACGGCAATCTGGTCGGCCAAGTCGGTATCGAGTGGGGCGGTGCGCACGAACTGACCGAAGCTCACCGTGCGCGCGGCGAGCGGCTCATTGAGTCGCTCCAGATAGCGCACGTGGTCGGCCTCCATGGCGAGCACGATGTCCGCCCACGCGACGTCGGGCGCGGTCACTTGATGCGTGCGATGCAGGCCGTAGTGGCGCTCGCCCAAACCGTCGAGATCGCCAATGCCTTCAAGCGCGCTTCGGGTACGAGCACTCATCGCGAAATCTTCGCGTGCGTGGGTGCCCGCGCTTCGCAGTTCCCAGTGGCGACCCTCGGCTTCGCCCAGCGCGCTCAGCATGTACGCGAGCATGACCGAACGCGCGACGTTGGCCGTGCACAGCGTGAGGATCTTCACGCCAGAAGTTTTAGCCCACAAATGGCGCCGACCTCACGACCGGGCCGCCTCCACGCGGACCGACACAAGAACGTTGAGCCGAACGGCGCGACGAAGCTCACTTTGTAGCGATCGAGAGTTCCTTCATGATGCGCTTCACCGACGCTTTCGACTTCACGTTGCCCGTCACCCGCAGACTCGACTCATCGGGCAACGGAGGCTCCAGAGCGTCGAGTTGTGACCCCAGGAGCGAGGCGGGCATGAAGTGGTGGTGACGGTGCGCCACGCGCCGTTCAAGTTTGGCTCTCGAGACGTCGAGAAAGACCACCACCATCTCGGGCAGGAACTCGCGCAGTTCGTCACGGTAGTCGCGTTTGAGCGCCGAGCACGCCACGACCACCCCGAGGCCGTCGCGGCGTACCGCGCTCGCGCAACGGCCCACGTCAGCCAACCACGGTCGTCGATCGTCGTCGGTGAGGGGATGGCCACTCGACATCTTCTCGATATTCGCCGCCGAGTGGAACCAGTCGGCGTCGAGGTAGACGTATCCACTGCGTCGCGCGAGCTTGTAGGCGACGGTGCTTTTGCCCGACGCCGACACCCCCATCACCACCACACTCAACGGTTCGCTCACGGGACTCACTCCTTTAACTCTACGGAGTCAACGAAAGACTGTGCTCCAGGGTCGAAGGCGACGCCGAGCTCGCCGAGCGCGGGCGGGCGCGTACCGGCGCCGCGTGATTGGTCTTAGGGTAGTTCTATAAGAGACGTTCGCTCACGGGACCCTGTACGGCCCCGTGTCGAACGGTGGCGGAACGGGAGCACGATGTCCCACCGGATTGAGGATTACGCCATCATCGGCGACCTGCACACGGCGGCGCTCGTGAGTCGAGACGGTTCCATCGACTGGCTCTGTCTCCCTGACTTCGATTCGCCCGCGTGTTTTGCGCGTCTCTTAGGCGACGCGTCGCACGGGTGTTGGCGCATCGCACCTGACCCTGAGATCACCGCCATTACCGCGACGCGTCGGCACTACCGCGACGACTCCCTGGTCCTGGAGACCGAGTTCGAAACGGCCTCGGGCGTGGTTCGCGTCACCGACTGCATGCCCATTCGCGACAACCACCCCTACGTCGTGCGACTCGTCGAAGGACTGTCGGGGTCTGTCGAGATGCGCATGGACCTGACCTTGCGCTTCGACTACGGCGACGCGGTGCCTTGGGTCACCTCGAGCGAGGGACTGCTGCGCTGTACCGTTGGCCCCGACGCCGTCGCGCTGTGGCACATGGTCGACGTCGTGGGCGAAGAGCTCAGCAGCGTGGCGCGTTTTCGCGTAGGCGAGGGCCAGCGTTTCCCCTTTACTCTCGTGTGGCACCCCTCGCACGAAGAGCCACCGGCGCCCCTCGACGCCTACTACGCGGTCCACCTCACCGACGCCTTCTGGAAGCACTGGGCGGCGACCTGCACCTACCAGGGGCCCGAGCGCGACGCCGTAGTGCGCTCGCTCTTGACCCTCAAGTCGCTCACCTACAACCCCACGGGCGGCATCGTCGCCGCCGCGACGACGTCACTGCCCGAGACCATCGGAGGAACGCGCAACTGGGATTATCGCTACTGCTGGCTTCGCGACGCGACCCTCACCTTGGAGTCGCTGATGCGCGGGGGCTACTTCGACGAGGCCGCGGCGTGGCGCAACTGGCTGCTGCGCGCGGTCGCCGGCGACTCTTCGCGACTACAGATCATGTACGGACCCTCGGGCGAACGTCGCCTCGACGAGTGGGAGGCTCCGTGGCTTCCGGGCTACGAAGGTTCCTCGCCCGTACGCATTGGCAACGCCGCTTCGGGACAGCTCCAACTCGACGTCTACGGCGAGGTGATGTCGGCCCTCTACGCGTCGGCGCACGCCGAGGGTGTGCAGAGTCGCAGCGCGTGGAATCTCCAGCGCTCGCTCATGGAGTTTGTGGAGACGGGCTGGCGCGAGCCCGACGACGGCATCTGGGAGGTCCGTGGGCCGAGGCGACACTTCACGCACTCCAAGGTCATGGCCTGGGTCGCCGTCGATCGCGCCGTGCGAACCCTCGAAGAGTGGCCCGACCTTGAGGGGCCACTCGATCGCTGGCGAGCGTTGCGTCGCGAAATCTTTGACGAAGTCTGCGCCAAAGGTTTTAACGAGAGCGTCGGCGCCTTCACCCAGTACTACGGCGCGAGCGAACTCGACGCCAGTGTGTTGATGATCCCGCTCGTGGGCTTCTTGGCCCCGGACGATCCTCGCGTCGTGAGCACCGTTGCCGCCATCGAACGCGAGTTGCTCGTCGACGGCTTCGTGTTGCGCTACCAGACCTCAGAAGACGGCGCCGTCGACGGACTCACCGGGCGCGAAGGTGCCTTCCTCGCCTGCTCGTTTTGGCTCGTGGACTGTCTGCACCTCATCGGACGAGCCGACGACGCCGCCGAGCTCTTTCAGCGACTGCTCGCTATACGAAACGACCTCGGACTTCTCTCCGAAGAGTACGACCCGCGCGACGCGCGCCTCCTGGGTAACTTTCCCCAGGCCTTTTCGCACGTCTCACTCATTAATTCGGCCTACCGTCTTTCCGGGGTTGATCCCCTGGCTCTCACACGCGACGCCGACGCCGAGCGCCTCGTCGACGAAGGTCCGGGTGTCGCCCGCGCGGCCCCACGACGAACGGCCCGCGACCACCGGCGCCGAACGAAACGGCGCCATCCGTGAGCCATCAAAACGCACGACTGCGCGCAACTAAGGAGGCTCCGTGAAGGCCCTCACCGTTATTCCGCACCAGGCGCACTCCGCCGAACTGAGCGAGGTCGACGAACCGCCCAGCACCGACGGTCCCATCCTGGTCGCGACTCAGGCCGTGGGAATCTGCGGCACCGATCTCGAAATTCTCGCCGGCGACTACGGCTGGGCTCCGCCCGGTCGCGAGCGCCTCACCCTCGGTCACGAATCGCTCGGGCGAGTGCTCGAGGCTCCGTCGGGAGCGCCAGTCGCCGTCGGAGATCTGGTCGTGGGCATCGTCCGCCGACCTGACCCGGTACCGTGCGCCAACTGCGCCGTTGGCGAGTGGGACTTCTGTCGTAACGGCCGTTACACCGAGCGCGGGATCAAGGAGCTCGACGGGTACTTGAGTGAGCGCTACCGCATCACGCCCGAGTTCGTGGTACGCGTCGAGCCCGCACTGGGCACCCTCGGGGTTCTGCTCGAACCCACCAGCGTCGTCGCCAAGGCCTGGGAGGACGTCGATCGCATCGGGGGGCGCGCCCACTGGGCCCCGGTGAGCGCTCTGGTGACGGGGGCGGGACCGATTGGACTCCTCGCGGCACTGCTCGGCGTGCAGCGCGGACTCGAGGTCCACGTGCTCGACCAGATGACCGGTGGCGTCAAGCCGGACCTAGTGCGCGCGCTCGGGGCGACCTACCACCACGGCGCGATTGGCGACCTTGGCTTTGCGCCCGACGTCATTATCGAGTGCACGGGTGTCGCGACTCTCGTGCTCGATGCGATGACCCACGTCGGTGACGGCGGCGTGGTCTGTCTCACCGGCGTCTCGTCCGCAGGACACCTCCTCAGCGTCGACGAGGGAGCGCTCAATCGCAACATGGTGCTCTCGAATGTGGCCATCGTCGGCTCGGTCAACGCGAACCGACGTCACTATGAAGCGGCGGCCGACGCACTCGCGCGCGCGAACCACGACTGGCTCGCTCGCCTCGTGAGTCGTCGTGTGCCGCTGGCGCAGTGGTCGAGTGCCCTCGAGCGCCGCGACGATGACGTCAAGGTGGTCATTGAGGTCGCGCCCTCGCTGACGTAACCGCGCCGCTGCGACGTCGTCAGTCGTAGTTCGACGGGGAGTGCCCGCAGTGGAGCGCCGTCGCCAGTCCTCGGGTACCTCACGTCGGGGCGACGATTTCCCACGCGAGAAGTTCGCCGTCGAGCACCGTCGGCAACACTCCGTTGGCCGCCTCTGGCGACAGCCAGATCGTGGCCGAGAGGGCGCGAGCCGCGGCCACCGCCTCAAGGTTGAGAAGGTTCAACTGAGAGTGGCGCTCGGCAATCTCAACCATGAGCGGTACAAGCTGCCGTGTGGAGGGAAGGCCAATGCGCTCTGGCAACTGAAGCATTGCGCCAATTGCGCGCCGCTGTTCGAGTCGCTGCAATTCGCGGAATGGTCCAGACAGATGTCCGCCGGCGCCGAGAACGGCAGCACGGCACGCGCGGTAGTACCAGTAAGTAGTGGTGTGCAGATGCACCTCGGGTCTACGAATGCCAACGAGTAGCTCCTCGATCAAGAGGCGGTCGTCGAGGACGACGTTCACTACTGATCGGCGAGGTCGGGATCGTCGATTGCTGCTAATCCGGCGTTGTAGCGCTCGGTAAGGACGCTTTTCAGTTCAGCCTTGGCTCGTGCCATTCCTCCAGGCAGAACTAATGCGGCGTCGCCTAAGTCAACGAAGGCGATCTCGCCACCGTCCTCAATACCCCAACGATGCCTGAGTTCTGCCGGAAGACTGGTTTGACCACGCTGCGACACACGGGCCTGACTGACGGGAGTTGACATGAATGCATTGTAGTATGCCAAGTGTTACAAGGCGTCAACGACCGTACGATCTCGCGACCTTTTCCATAGGTGAGCGGGTTGGCGTTGCTTCGAACTTGCAGCGTCATCTCCCCACACGGACCAGTGCGAGGTCGCATTTTTGTCAAGTCGAGCAGCAGAACAGAACCCGCACGGACCACCAACACCTGTAGGTTGCGCATCTATCGCATGGGGCGCCGATGACACGTGCTTG